>JABSQY010000034.1 GCA_013215525.1 Nanoarchaeales archaeon
GGTTGTTTTTGTATAAAACCAGACAATAATAGATTTGATTTATTATTAGAAAATCGTAAAAACAAATTATTTATCTCTGAATATAAGTAAAATTTACATATTTTCGAGTAATTATTAGTATTAACTTCAAAGAATATATTTATAAATATGAAAATCCATATATTTGGATGAGTAAAATATTATTTAGAAAATTAAATTCTGCAATAGAGCAAACAGGTTTTGATTTTGGACCATCAGCAGTTAATTTATTTTTAAATAGTCCTTTAGGAACTGAACATATATCCTCAGAAAATTTAAAAATTTTAGAAACAAGGGAGTCTATAAATCAAGATATTTATTCACGTATAATTTTTCAAAAAATCCGTTTAATAGTACAAAGTTTATCATCTTCAAAAGTATCTATATCTAAAAAAAGTTTATTATCTAATAAACTTAAAGTTATATCTTTTGAAGAGGTAAGAGACATAATTCGAAATTCTTATAAAAATCAATTTGAATTAGATGGTATTACTAAAGCTGCATTATTTAGTTCTGAAAAATTAAAAGTAAATGATTATGTAAAATTTACTAAAGTAAACAATTTGTTAATTGGTTCAAGAATGAAATTATTATCAAATTCAAAAGAAAAACTTAAAACAGTTTATGAAGAAAATGAATTATCAAAAATAAGAGTATTAGAGTTTATGTTAGAATTAGCTAACAATCCTTTGGAATTTTGGCCAGGATTTACAGCATATAAATCTATTTATTCAAATCCAAATACTACAAAAGGTGATTATACTGATTTAATGTTAGGGGATAGTTTTGGTGTAAAAATAATAGATTTAGTAGAAACTCGTTCAGAAGATAGTTTAGATTCTTTAGAAAGTAGTTTTCCTCACACTAAAATACCTGGTTTTAAAATAGTTGCTCAAAGATTTGATGATCATAGAAAAAGAGAAAGTTTATTTAAACCAGGAGGACTACATTACACTTTAACGGATATGGGATTTACAAATTTTCCAGTAGAAGTACAAGTTCAAGGAATTAAAAGTTTTATTTTTGATAAATTTGGAAAATATTCTCATGATTTATATAGTTATAGAGGAAAAAAATCTTCAAAATAATGCTATATAAAATAAAATAATATTTTAAAACACGAAAAATTTATAATATAAAAACTCCATATTTTTATTATGATTATAAAATCCATCCAATTATCAAATATTCGTAGTTATTTAGAATCAACAATTGAGTTTGAGGATGGTATTAATTTTTTAAGTGGAGACATTGGTTGTGGAAAATCATCAATTCTTCTAGCAATTGAATTTGCTCTCTTTGGTTTTAAAAAAGGAGATGTGGACGGTTTTCAACTATTAAGAAAAGGAGAAAAAGAAGGTTTTGTAAAATTAATTCTAATTAATCCAAAAACTAATATTGAACTTGAAATTTTTAGAAAAGTTAAAATGTCTAAAACTGGAACAATTTCTCAGGACTCAGGACACGTAAAATATGATAACGCTCTCGAAGAACTATCACCACAAGAATTAAATGCATTCATATTTGAAAAATTAAATTTCCCTAAAGAATTTTTAACAAAAGATAAAAATTTAGTATATAGATTTACAATATATACTCCTCAAGAACAATTAAAAGAAGTTTTATTTGCAACAGAAGAAAAACGATTAGAAATTATTCGTAAGATTTTCAAAATTGATAAATATAAACAATTAGTAAATGCATCATCACATTACTTATCAGATTTAAAAGTTGATAGAAAAGTGCTTGATTCTAAACTATCTGGATTTGATAATATTAAAGAGGACTTAGAAGAAATTAATAATTCAATATTACAAACAAAAGAAAAGTTAAACCAAATTAAAGAAAAAGAAAAATCAGTTATAGAAAATAAATCAAAAATTAAAATAGTAATTTCAAAGTTCGACACAGCTACCGAATCCCTAACTGAGAAAAAAGTAAAAACAGAAAAAAACTTATCAAAAATCAATGAAATTAAAATTAATATTGAAGAATTAATTTTAACAAATGATAAAATTCAATTAAAACAAAAACAATCAAATATTGAAATAATTAATAAAAGTAAAACTCAAATTAATGATAAACAAAAACAAATATTAAAAGAATTAGAATTAATTCAAACTGAAAAAAAAGATAATGATAAACTAACAGAGCAATTAGAGAAATTAACAAATCAGAAAGAAGAACTAATTAAAAATAACTCACAATTTGAATCTGATAAAAAATTATTAGAAACATACAATAAACAATTTGATATAATTCTAACTAAATGTAATATTAAAGATAATGAAGTTTTAATAAGTAAAACATCTGTAAAATTAAGAAAAGCTCAAAAGCTTCAAAAAAAATATGATGAAGTAAAAGAAACTTTAATTAAATCAAACTCTAAATTTGAAACTCTTCAAACACAAATTATAGAAAAACAAGAATTCATATCTAAATTTGAAACTCTTGAGGATTGTCCAACTTGTATGCAGAAAGTAGACGAATCGCACAGCCACGCAATTAGTGAATCTCAAAACAAAGAGATTGATAAATTAATTAAAACTAAAACAGATTTAAGAATTGATATAAAAAAATATGAAACTGATTTAGAAACATTAAAAGTAAACCTTGATGAATTAAAACACGAGGAAAATACTTTAATTAAATTAGAACAAATTGAACTCACTTTAAAAGAAAAATATTCTAAAGAACTAGAATTAGAAAAAGTAAAAGATGAATTAAAACAAAAAGTAAATAGTAATAAAGAATCAAGTACACAATCAGATTTAGAAAATATAAATAAACAATTAGAACAAGTAAAATTAAAACAAAATAAATTTGAACAATTAAATAAAAAAGAATTAGAATTAATTAATAATAATTCAAATTTAAAAGAAGATTTAAACAAATTAGAATTAGAAATTAAAGAAATAGAACTAGAACAAAACACATTAAAAGAAAACAAATTAAAAGTAAACACTTTAACTGAAAAAATAAAAATTGAACCAAAATTAATTGAAAACCAAAAATTAATTAATAATAAATTTATAGAATTAAAAGAAAAGAAACAAAACTATACTAGCAAACTCGACACGCTTTTAGATAACGAAAAAAAGATTTTAAATATTTTAGCAACTTTAACAACAAGTTTAGAATTTAAAACAAAAGAATTAGAACATAAAAACAAACAAAAAGTAGAATTTGAAATATCTCAAAAAGAATTCAAATCATTAATTAAAAAAGAAAATTTTATACTACAAAAAGTAACACCAATTGCGCAAAACATAGAAAAAGCAGTTTTTACAAAATACTATGTAGAGTTTAATGAAATCTTTGAAAAATTGTTTAAAGAATTAATTGAAGATAATGAAATTGAAGTTAGATTAAATGAAATATTTTCAATAATTGTAGAACAAAACGGATTTGATATTGACATTAAGAATCTTTCAGGTGGGGAAAAATCAAGCCTTGCTGTGGCGTACAGATTAGGATTAAAACAAATAATTGAAAATAATTTACAAGGAGAAAATAAATTAGATTTATTAATCTTAGATGAACCAACAGATGGTTTCAGTAACGAACAAGTAATAAGATTAGGAAACATATTAAAAAATTCAGACTTAAAACAAATAATTTTAGTTTCCCACGATGAAAAAATAGAAAGTATCGCAGATAATACAATTAGAGTGGAAAAAGAAAACCATGTTAGTAAATTAATTTAAATAAATTTATTTTTCTTTATAACTCAAAAATAATACTAATATTTAATTAAATATAAATTTAAATATTATTATGAAAAAGTATTTTATTTGGTTTTTATTATTTTGTACATTAATCTCAACATCATATTCTACAAATCAAACTTGCATTAAACCAGACGAATATATTTTAAAATGCGACTTTGAACCAACTTTAAAAGAAAGATCATTCACCTGTATAAACAAAGACTGTACAGATAAACTCTACACATTATCAGAAACCCTATTTCTAGCCGATTTAAAATCAATAAATGATTCAATAAGAATTTTAGATGGTCAAATTAATTTAAACGAAATCGAAAATAATTTAGAATTAGTTCAAATCTTATGTGAACGTGAAATCAGTCCAAAATTATTAGAAATATTTCAAAAAAGAGTTTTTCAAACAAAAGTAAAAGCAACACAAAGTTTCACTGGCAACTTTCTAACAATTGAGCAAGAAACTCCCTACTCAACACAAAGACAAACAAAATTTAATTGTTACAATTCAGAATTTGAGACTTATTTAGGTTGGCAAATAGAAATACGTACAAAACAAGAGTACTGTGATTTCATAGAAACAACGCCTGCCTGCTACAAACAAAAAATAAATTTAATAGGATTACTAACTGAATCAAATGAATTTAATAATTTAATAAAATATTCTTTTGTATTAATAACTGCAATTTTAGTGGGAATTGTAGGATTATTTACTCATCTACTTGAAACAAGAAAATTAAAAGAATTCATAAAAATTACAAAATCTAAAGTTATAATATCTATAATTATATCATATCCAATATTATATTTTTTCGGAAGAATAATTGATTTAGCTTTCTTAACAACCTTTGTAACATCCTCTGTGATGCCTGCTCTAACTTTCCTAATAGTTATACTAATCATATACTTGTTCGCAAGCCTGCTACACTACACTCACGCAACACATAATTCAATAAAGCAACACGAAAACAAAAAAGAATTACGTAAATTGATTCGAAAAAAAAGAATTTAAATAGAAAAAAAATAAAAGTACAAAGAAATAGTTAAACTATTTATCAGCATATTTACTATAAGTAAATAGATTATATTAAATCAAAGTAAGTAATATTTTAAATATGGAAAAAATAAACTTTGATAAATTAAATGATTATGAGAAAGTGTATTTAAATAATCAAATGAAAGTATTAGATGTAATTTCTACAAAAATTATAAATGATGATAAATTAATAAATGAAAAACTTACATATACTACTAATCATGCTATAGCAACAGATGTAAAAGGATTTGATTTAACTTATCTTTTCATAAAAAATGAGTTAACTGAATTTACAATTATTGTGAAAGTTAGATTTTCAGAAGATAATTTGAGAGTACAATCAATTTATTTTGATTATAGTCGTGATAATTTTAAAAATAAATATAATAAGTTGATTCCATTTTTTTTTAAAAGAAACTATCCCCTACTTATATAAATCATAAATACAGTTGAATTCAAATAAAATAGAAAATTACTTTTTCCGTTTCACTTCAAAAATAATTTATAAATATGAAATTTACTCGCTTTCGTAAATTTATAAAAATAGTTTTTACATTTTACACAGTTCTTCATTTCATTACGAACTCAGTAAAATCTAAAACAACTTGAAATCGTAAAATCAAAAACCTTATTCTTCTTCTGAATCATCTGATTTTTCAAAAGTCTCAGACTCATTAACATCTTTAACAGAATTAATTTTAAAAGCTTTAGTTTGAGCAAGTGTTTCTTTAATTAAACCATCCATATCAAAATCAGCTAAAATTCCTTCAAACTTATCAATTTTTGCAGATGTTAAAGGGTTTTTAGAGTGAATTGAGCAACAATCTTTATATTGTTCTACAGATAAGTCAAAACAATTAATATCTCTTGAAACCTTTACAATATCTTCTTTATCATACGTAAGTAATGGTCTATAAATTTGACTATCAATATGTAAACTAACTGCATTCATATTATCAAGTGTTTGAGATGCAACCTGCGCCAAATTATCACCAGTTACAAGTCCAGTTGAAAATGAATACTTAGCAACAGCGTCAGCGACACGTAAAATATAATGTTTAAAAAATACAAGTTCATAACGTGGATGAATTTTCCCCATTGTAAGCATTTCATAAACAGAATACGGAACCATATGAATTACGCATTTAAACTGAAACTTATTAAGAGTCTCCGCTAACTTACGAACTTTCATAGTAAAAGCTTTCTCATTTGAAGTCTCAGAATGAAAATGAATAAAATCAACAACGCAACCACGACGCATCATAGAGAATGCGGACACTGGAGAATCAATCCCACCAGATAATAGTTGTAATACTTTCCCAGATGTTCCAACAGGCAATCCAGCAAATCCTTGAATCTTATTAGATGAAGAATAAATATATACTTGTTTATCAGAAATCTCAGTAAAAATTACATCTTCTTTATTTTTAAAATTTATTAATAAATCCATTCCCTTAGCAATTGCAATATATTCTAAATTAATATCTGGTGATTTAATAGGAAATCTCTTATCTCCTCTTTTTGTCTTAAAATTAACTTCTTTAAATCCATCCTCTTTCATTGAAACAAGTAACTTTTCAACAATACTCTCCATAGATTCCATATCTTTAGAACAAGTCTCTACAAATGAAAAATATTTAATCCCTAAAACATTACGTAATGTCTCAATAATTAATTCTTTATTATCATCATTAAAACTACAAACTAATCTATCTCTTTCTGTAATCGTTCTTTCTAAATCGCATTTATTCAATTTAGCAGATTGGGAAATATTTCTAACTAACTTAGAAACAAAAAAATTCTTATTTTTTCCCTTTAATCCAATTTCTCCATATTTTACTAAAACAGTATAACTCATAGTAGAAATTAATACATTTCTTTTTAAAAGGATTTGTATGTAATAGCTTTAATTCACACTTTTAAGGAGATTACGCATTTTATAAACTCTCAAACATTGCTCAAAAGTATTAAGCAAATACTTCATACTTTCCTAAAGTTATTGGAAACATTTAAATAGTAGAAATTTAAGGTCTTATTTACAAATTGCTTAAAACATCAAAATTTACCCAATAGGGGCAATATTGATTTAAGCAAATTTAACGGTATAAAAAAATGAGTGAAATGATAGTTGTAAAATCAAAGATTAAAGAATTAGCTGGAGACTGTAATGTTGCAGGAGATTTCGCAGAAGCTTTAAATGAAGTTGCTGTAGGTTTAGTGAAGAGAGCTGCTGAAAGAGCTGCTGCTAACGGTCGTAAGACTGTTCAAGCTAAAGATGTTTACTGTGGTGAAACTTCAACTGAAACTATGGTTGTTGTTAAATCAAAAGTTAAGAGTTGTGTTGGTGACTTAAACGTTGCTGGTAACTTAGGAGAAGCTTTAAATGAAATGTTAGCAATGACTATTTCACAAGCTGCTGCTAGAGCTGAAGCTAATGGTAGAAAAACTATTGGTGCAAGAGATCTATAATTTCTCTTTTTTCTTTTTCGAGATTTTTGTGTAAAAATCTCAAAACAAACATACTTACAACAAAATATTTGAGTATTTCAAATATAAGAATGTTTTCAAATTCTAATAAATAATTCTAATAAAAATAAATAAAACAAAATAATAATTTTACTATTTCAAATTATTCTATATAAAAATAAATAATTAAAATGTATAAAATAACTAAGTATTAAACAATTAAATAATAGTTAGAAAATATTTGAAAATATTTTATTAACATTTTCATTAGAAATAAGTTCAAAGCGTTCAGCAAGCACATCCTCAGCAAGTTCTAAACTCACAACCTTTAATTTAGCTTCTTTTTTAGTAAGTCCAAAACTATCAACTAAACTATAAATTAAACAATTTTTAGTATTTCTATCCTTTTTAGACCAAACAGCTTGATAAAATTTATCTTCATCACTCAAATCCTCAGCCTGTTTTCGAAACAATCGTACAATCACTGACACAACCTTAGTTGGCGGTGTAAACTCTTCTCCAGCTACTTCATCAATTAACTCAATTTCGTAATATGCATTAACAAAATAGTTCCATCGTGTTTGCCTTTCTGTCATATTTTTATAAAAATCAATTCCGTGAAGCATAAGCGCAAACTCGCAATCAGAATCAAGTAACTTTTTATACAAAGGTTCAGTAATTGAATAAGGTATATTTGCAACTAATTTATTAAAATTACAATTATCAAATTCTACTAGTCCATTTCCCATAATAAATTCAAAATCTTTCTTGTTCTTTTTTTGAATTCTTTCTAAATGAGAAATTAATTTTTTATCTAACTCGCAAGAAATAACTTTACAAGGTTTTTTCTCGAGCAATTTTTTAGTTAAATCACCGTGTCCTGGTCCAATCTCAAAAATCACATCACTTGACTTAATATCTGCGGACTCGCAAATCAAATCTAGATAAAAATTATCTTTCATAAAATGTTGATCAAATTTAACTTCCATAGAATAATTAGTTCATATTCATTTATAAATGAAACTTTATAATTAGAAAATATACAAATCCAAATAAATATAAACGATAAAATAGTATAGGAAATATGAATCCACAGTTGGAAGAAGTTTTAATAAAGAATGATTTGTACTTTAACTCTTTTAAAGAAATCTATGTAGATACAAATTATGAATTAAATTTAAGAAAAATTAATAGTAAAATCACATTATATGAACAATTTTATAGACATCACGGAGTAAAACTTACAAGATTTCTTACTGGGGAATTTATTGGCATTTTATTACCATTATTAAGTATTGGAATTGAAATTAAAAAAAATCTCTCTATAGGTTCTTCAATTGAATTACCTAATTTAGGAATTGCACAATTAGAAAAATATGATCAAAATAAGTTTAGAGATCTAAATACAACAACCTTATTTGGAATATATCAAAAAAAAGCATCAGCTAAATCAACAATTATAGGGGGGGTATTCAGACCACAATCAATATTTATTCCAAATAGGCCGGACATAATTGTGTAAATTCATAAAGATAAATAAACCACTTTTATAAATAAAACTTTATTAATATTATTATGACTAATGAACCTAAAAAACAAAGTAAACTTTTATTATACATAATGGACCCATATTGTGGTTGGTGTTATGGAGATTCAAGAAATATACTTGAATTATCAAAACAATATAAAATTGAAATAATTCCTGCTGGACTTTGGGCTGATGCTAATTCAAGAACAGGACACGAGGTTAAAGAATTCATAACAAAAGGAAGTAGAATTGTAACTTCAAAAACAGGCGCACAGTTTTCTTCTATGTATTTTAATTTATTAGAAAAAAATACAAAATTAGATTCTGAGATTCCATGTCGAGCAATTAATGTAATTAAAAAATTACATCCAGAACTACAAGTAGAATTCACCTGCAAAGTTATGTACGCACACTACTTCCACGGACACGACTTAAACATACTACAAACATATTACGACATATGTGAAGAATTAAAAATAAATTCAGAAATTTTCTTATCAGAATTAGAATTACAAAATAATATTGATAATACTCAATATGAATTTAATAGAGCATATCAATTAGCAAAAAAGTATCCAACATTTATAGCTGTGTCCGATAACGGAGATATAGAATTAATTGAGGGTAAACACAACTTAGACAAATACAGAACAGAAATTGAAAGAATTATGTCAGAAGATTAATTATTTCATAAAATTATTTATAACTTCAAACATTTTGTTTTCACCTTCTTTAAATTTTAATCTATAATCAACTAAAGCATCAATTTCCAAAGTTAAATTATCTTGTTTTTTAATTATTCCCATATATCTTCTAGATGCAACTTTCATTCTAGAATTTGTAAGTCTAGAACATAAACCTTCAAACTCTAAATTTAAATCATCTGACCTTTGGTTAATTAACTCTAAAGTATTATATTTTGGAAAATCAAATTCTGCCATATTATTACTATAACTTAAAATTATATAAAACTATCTTTTTCTAAATAGTATTTTAATAAAATAGAAAATTATTCACACACTTCGTTTAGTGAATAATTTCAAATAAATCTTTTTTGCTGATTACGCAAAAAAAAGAATAGAAATTTAATTTTAAAAAAATTCCGCATTCGCTTCATTTCTTTAAAATAAAATTGATATAATCTCGCTAAAACAACAAATGTTTAAAAACAACCAAATAGCTAATTAATTATAATAAACCAAAACCAAATAAATCAAATAAAATGACAAACCTAGAAGAACTAAAACTAAAAGTATTAAAAAAGTATTATGGATATGATAAATTCAGACCAGAACAATCAAGAATTATAAATAACGTATTAGCAAAAAAAGATTCATTAGTATTAATGCCTACAGGAGGAGGGAAATCTTTATGTTTTCAAATCCCAGCAATTATGTTTAAAGGATTAACTATTGTAATCTCTCCATTAATTTCTTTAATGCAAGACCAAGTACACGCCCTTCAAGCAAACGGAATAAGAGCAGAACTTATCAATTCATCTCAAACTCCAAAACAAATAGATGAAACATTAGAAAAAATAAAAAATAATGAATTAAAATTATTATATATCGCGCCAGAACGTTTCGCAAGTTTTGGATTTAAAGAATTTCTACAATCAATTAAAATATCTCTAATTGCAATAGATGAAGCGCATTGTATTTCAGAATGGGGACACGACTTTAGAACTGAATATAGAAATTTATCAAAATTAAAGTCAATGTTTCCAGACACACCATTAATTGCATTAACTGCAACAGCGACAGAAAAAGTTAAACTAGACATATTAAAACAACTAAATCTAACTGAACCTAAAATTTTTATAACTGGATTTGATAGAAAAAACTTATCACTTCAAATAATGAAAAAGAATTCAACATTTGAAAAAATTCTAAACTTACTAGAAAAATACAGAAATGAATCTGTAATCATTTATTGTTTCTCAAGAAAAGATACAGAATCAATGGCAAAGAAATTAAAAGAATACAATCATAACGCAAAACCATATCACGCAGGACTGAGCACAAAAATCAGAGAAAAAAATCAAGATGATTTCATCAAAGATAAAGTAAATATTATAGTTGCAACAATTGCATTTGGAATGGGAATTGACAAACCTGACGTACGTCTTGTAATTCATCATACTTTCTCAAAATCAATTGAAGGATATTATCAAGAAATCGGAAGAGCAGGACGTGATGGATTACCTAGTGAATGTATTCTTTTCTTTTCATATGGAGACAAGAAGAAACAAGAATTTCTAATTAATATGTCAAGAGACTTAGCAAACAAACAAGCGGGACAAAAAAAGCTAAATGAAATGGTATCTTATTGTGACATGAGACAATGTAGAAAGAAATTCTTACTAAGTTACTTTGGAGAACAAACAAACTTTGAAAATAATAACTGTGAGAGTTGTGATGTATGTTTAGGAATAGTAGAAGAAATTCCAACAAAAGTTAAAAAATCAAAAGTAAATACTGGAAATTACAACAATGAATTATTTGAAGAATTAAGAATTTTAAGAATAGAAATTGCACAAGAAAAACAAATAGCGCCATATATTGTGTTTGGTGATGTTGCACTAAAGCAAATGGCGACACTGTTCCCAACAACTGATGAAGGTTTTATGCAAATAAGTGGAGTTGGAGAAAAGAAACTAATTGATTACGGAGAAGACTTTCTAAAAATAATAAATGAATTTGTAATGGTAAACAATATTGAAGAAACTTTAGAACAAAATACTTCAAGTAAACAGATTGCAACATCAGAGAACACATTTGACACAGAAGAAGGTGTAACGTATAAAAATTATGAAACTTATGTAAGACCTGACAAAGTAGACGAAGAAACAGTTAAAACATTTAGCAAACGAAATAGGAAAACAAAAATATCAAAAACAACTAAAAAAAGAAGAACAAAAAAAAGTGGTGTTACAGGTATTAAAAATCAAGAACTATTTGATAGATTAAAAGTATTAAGATTAAAAATCGCAGATCAAAGAGGAGCGCCTGCATTTACAGTTTTCCCAGACACAGCGTTAAAAGATATGGCAAACAAAAAACCAAGTAACAATGAACAATTCTTAGAAATGAAAGGAGTTGGAGAGAAAAAGCTAGCTGAATATGGTGTACGATTTCTAAAAGAAATTAATAATTAATTATAAACTTCAATTAAAATAGATTTATAAATAAGGTACCTTTAAAAGTTTAAATTAATTAATGATATTATAGCACAAGACATATTTTGTAAATTACTTCCAATTTGGATACAAAATAATAAATAAAACATGGAAATAATAAATATAAATCAAATTGAAGAAAAACAAGAGTTTATACTTGATGAAATTAAAAAAGGTAAAATTTTTATTTATCCAACGGACACAGTTTATGGACTCGGATGTGATGCAACTAATTATGATGCAATTGAGAAAATATTTAAAATTAAACAAAGAGAAAGTAAAGCTCTTTTAATTATAGCTCCATCTAAAACTTGGATTTATGAGAACTTTGATTTTAATTCAAAATTCAAATCAGAAATTGAAACAAAATTACCAGGACCATACGCTTTTATTTTTAAATTTAAAAAAGATAATAAACCTCTACTTTCAAAAAATCTAGCAAAAGGAAAAGATACGATTGGAATACGAATTCCAGATTGTAAATTTAATACTTTAATTGAAGAATTAAATAGACCTTTTATTACAACATCAGTAAACATCACAGGACAACCGACTGCCTTAAAACTCGAAGATATTCCAAAAGAAATTTTAGAGAAAGTCGATTATCTAATTGAAACAAAAGATGAATTATTAGGAAAATCTTCACAAATATTTGATTTAACAGGAAATGAAATCAAACAATTAAGATAATTATAAATATAGAAATATATAAAAAATAATGAAATAATTATTCATTAATTACGCAAAAACCATTACCAAATGGGTCGACACAGTACGCAATAGACCCGCCATCCCAACTATCATCTCCTTCTTTTAATCCGCCTAATTCAATTACTTTTTTAACAACATTTTCAATATCTGATGTTATAAAATCTAAATGAATCGGACTCCAATGCCTTTGATAACTTCTAACAACATCACTGCCTTTAATTGGCTTTGAACCTTCTTTCTTTTCTTGTAAATAAATATCACAATTCCCTGCTGAAATAATAGACATTCCTCTTTGGTCACGTACTTTACTACATCCAAGCGCTTCTACATAAAAAGTTTCTGCTTTTTTCAAATCAGAAACATCAATACTTACTGATATTTTTACCATATTTTAACTATGAAGTTAAAGTATATAAATTTTATTTGTCATACAAACATAACATAAACTACAAAAATTTAAATACAATAATAACTTTTTTTTAATTATGAAATTAATTTTAGTTAGACATGGAGAAACTGAGGAAAATAAATTAAAAATTTTTCAAGGACACACACACGGTGTTTTATCTAGTACTGGAATTGAACAAGCTAAAAAGTTAGCGTTCAGACTAAAAGATGAAAAATTAGATTACATTTATTCTTCAGATTTAAACAGAACTTTCGACACAGCTAAAGAGATTTGTAAATATCATAAAATTATAAAAATACAAATAACAAAACAATTACGAGAATCTGATTTTGGAGATAATACTGGAAAGAAAGAATCAGAGATTGATTTCAACAATTTACCTGAAAATTGGGAGGACATAGCTGATGTTCAAAAGAGAGTTGTTACTTTTTTATATGAGATTTATTCTAAACACAAAAACGACACAGTACTATTTGCAACTCATTTTGGTTGTGTTGTAGCAATATTAGCTCATTTTTTAGAATTAGATACAAATGAGATATTAAAATTAAAACAAGGAAATACAGCTGTAAATATAATTGAAATTAATGGGGATAATAAACATATACTACATTTAAAAAACTGTACAAAACATTTAGATTAAAAGATACAAATAAAGCAACACAACACAGCAAACACAACATAACTCACAGCAGAACAACCCACAGAAAACCTTTCAGAAACCTACAACAAACGTACAAACACAAACACAAACCTACTTGAAAACTACACAAACACAACACAAACACAAAACTACAATAATTAAATTAAAATAAAAAAATAAGTTTAAAATTTAAATTAATTATATTAATTGAAACTTTTTATTATCATAAATCTAAAAATTCAAACAAGTATTTAAATACTTATGAATTATATTATACTATTATGGCAAAACCAATTGAAGCAACACCGACACTTCACGGGCAAGATGCAATTAATTTTGTAAATGATTTAATTAAAGTTAATTCAAGTATTCCAACATCTGCTCAAATTAAAGTTAAAAATAGAGTATTTAATAGAAATTTTCGTTTTATAGATAATACTATTTTATAATTTTATTTATTTTTCTCTCACTTTATATTTTTCAATATCTAAATACATTGGAACTTGTAATTTATTTTCTCCTCTTAAAATTTTAAAACCTACTTTTTCATAAAATTTAATTGACTCTCTTTTAGAGTCTAGTGATATTAATCTACAACCTAAATAATTCATACTTAAATTTATACATATTCTATGAACAAAATCAATAAGTAATGTTCCAATTCCTCTTCTTTCAAAATTAGAATTAACACAAAGGCGACCTATTTTAATTGCTGGTAATGATTTATAATTAATTCCTTTATCGACAAATATTTTCCCCAAATCTGCATTAATTTTAATTGAATCAGAAAGAATCGACACATAACCAAGTATATTTTGTTTTTTATCATCTAAAAATAAATAAGTTATAGATAATTTAATTTCTTGATTATAAATTGAATCTTCTTTTAAAAAATCAATTAAATCTTGTTCTAATGTAGAAAAAGAATCAAATAATTTAATATATTTTTTATCAACTTTAGTAATCCATATTTCATTTTCAGAAATTTTATTATTCATAAATTATATAATAGATTAAATAATATAAATAACTGGTTTAAATTTGAAACTAATTTGAAGAATTCAATAAGCAAGCACACGACACAGCAAAAGCCCCCTGTAAATAATATCTTACAGAAAATAATTTAAAACTAAAAGATTAGAAAAAAACTTTACAGAAAAATATCGGAAACATACTCGAAAAGAAAAGCAAACACAACCCACAGAAAACCTTTCAAAAACCTACAAGAAACATAAGACAAAAACTAAAATAACTCATTAAGTTTTAATTTAATTTTATTAAAAACTAAATCGTTTAAAGTTCCAATTTTTAATTTTATTAATTTTTTTTCAAGAGTTGTAATCTTATCTAATCTTAAGCGACTTGTTTTAATTAATTTTCCATAACTAGAATCATTTTGAGTAATTTCAAAAGAATATTCAATTTTTTTTAAAACACTAGTTAAAGGAATTACAATTAAATCATTTCCAATTGAATTAAATTTATTATTTGATAAAATTAAAACAGGTCTAACTTTAGAAGATGTTAAATCAGAAAATGGAAATGGAATTAAAACTATATCTTTTTGAGAAAAATTCATTTTTTCAAATATTGATTCCAAATTTCATCTTCTTTATTATCCCAAATTTCACTAAGTGATTTTTCAGTTAATTGTGGAAAATCTGAAAAATCATCAATAACTTTTAAAGCAAGTTTATCAACCTTTTCAATTAATAATTTACCATTATTTTCAACAATTAATAATTCATCACCTTTTTCAATACCAATTAACTCACGAATCATAGTAGGAATTGAAATTTGTCCTTTGTCTGTAACTTTTACAGTTTTTGCTAACATAATAAAGTAAGGATTTCCTTACTTATAAATATATTGTTTAAAATTTGTACTACAAAGCAACACAGCAACACAACCAAAACTACAAGAAAAATATTAGGACACAAGTACAAACACAAACACTCAAGAAATTGAAAATTTCTAAGCCGTTGTGAAATCGAAGAGTTTCACAAAGAAACACAAACACAAACACAACTTCCAGAATACGACAGAAAACATAACACAAAACTACAGTAAGACTACAATAATTAAAGTAAAATGAAGAGATAGATTTAAATATGAAAACTTTGAGATGTAAATTATGTCAAAGTTAAACGAGTTAAATAGTAAAGATAAAACGTATCTTAATGATATACAAGCTCAAATTATAAGTTTTTGTAATAGATTAGTAATTAATTTGAAATTAGGTGGAGCAAAAATTCAAGAAATTGAAACAGTATTACGTAATCCAAATTCACAAAATAATGAAGAAAGAGGAATTAGATTAGGTTTTTTATTTAAAAATAAAGATTCTTTATTTAATATAGAATTTGATTTTGAATTTGAAAGTTCAAAGCAAAATTTAAAATTAACTAAAATAGAAACTGCATATTTTAAGGAAGATATGAAACCAAAGCATTCAAAACAGATTAATTC
This sequence comes from Nanoarchaeales archaeon, assembly GCA_013215525.1. Lineage (GTDB taxonomy): Archaea > Nanobdellota > Nanobdellia > Woesearchaeales > UBA583 > UBA583. The sequence goes on from JABSQY010000034.1 coordinate 16,181, forward strand.
TGAATTGTGTGAAATGTATTCTGATATTAGTAAAACACAAAGTATGAACAGTGTACCTTTTGAAATAGAATAAACACAGCAACACACAACCCAGAGAATAAAGCACC
>JABSQY010000035.1 GCA_013215525.1 Nanoarchaeales archaeon
TATCATATATATTTCTCAATAATTTTGTTTTTAATTGTTTGTTTTACTTCTTATAAGTTTTTAACTTTAGATTTAGATTATACTTTTTTATTTTTATCAAAATTATTCATTATGTGTTAAATTTATGGTGTTTTTTTTAATTTTTTAATTCTTTTTAGAAATATTAATTATTTACAAGACAAAGTTATATAAATAATGTATGAATAAATAATTTATGTTATTAACAATTAATAATTGTATTGAATATTTGGAACAACAAGTGATTTAACTTTATTTTAATAAGGAGTATTCACTAGTGGACGGAACTAAAAAAAATTTGATTTTTGGTAAGGAAATTGAAAAACTGGTTAGAGATAGTCATAATGTGATTTATTTTCAATATATGTTACAACTAATTATGGGAGATTATCCAGATGGGTGTTTGATTATAAGTCCAGGTGGGTTTGGTCTTATTTTTAAAAATTATTTAAGGGGATTAAATCTCTTACATAAATATAAAATCATTAATTTAAATCTAAGTCTTCGTTCTAAAAGTAATACTGAAACTAAGGCGAATCTTAAAAAAATCGTTACAAATTTAAAGTTAATTATTAATAAGGAACTTCAATTTGTTAAAGATATAATTTTTGTAGATGATACTTTTTACTCAGGTAATACTTATCTTTTATCAAAACAAATTATTAGTCAGGTTAATATGAATTTTTCAAAAGGTTATTTTTTTTTTAATTTTTCTGGCAAAATATTAGATAATTCATTAATTAGTTTTATTGATGCTTCAAAAATATTGGATGATGAAGAAGAAAGAGTGAAAAATATTTAAATTTAAAATTTAATTTTCTTATTTATTTTATATTCTTTCATTTTTCTTTTTTTTATATAATGAATTAAAATTATAAACTATTATTTTGTATTTATTTTATGAAAAGAAATTCTAATACTGATTTTTTTGTTGTAGGTTCTAATATTTTAGATGAGACAATTGAATTACCTGAAAAATTTAGTGAAGTTAATTTAGGGGAAAAGATTAGAATTCCAAATGATTTTAAGAAAAGTATTGGTGGTGGTGGTGTTAATATTTCTGTAAGTATTGCAAAATTAGGTGGCAAAGTTAGTTATTTAGGAAAACATTCTCATGACTCTTACAAAGTTGTAAAATCAGATTTAGAAGAAAATGGAGTATATGTTGTAAAAACTAAATTGTCTAAAATTGGTTGCGCAAAGTCTGTGATACTTGATACTGAAGATCACGATAGAGTGATTTTCACGTTTCGTGGTCAGAATTCTTATCTTGAATTTAACGATTTTGATTTTGATAAAATTAATTCTAAATTTTATTATTTTACATCATTACAAGGAAAAAGTTTTGAGACTCAAATTAAATTAATTAATGAAATTCGTTCTAAAAATAATTCTGCTATTTTTTGTTATGGGGCAAGTTCTACACTTGTAGGGAAAGAACCTAAATTAAATAATTTAATTAAAAAATGTGATATAATTATTTTAAATTTAGATGAAGCTCGAATTTTATCTGGTTGTAAAAATGTTATTGATTGTTTGAAAAATATTTATTATTTAGGTTTACGTGTTGTTGTAATTACTGATGGAGCAAATGGAAGTTATGTTTATGATGGAGAAAAAGATTACTTTTCTAAATCGTTAGGTTCTGTAGCTGTTGATGCAACTGGTGCAGGTGATTGTTATGGTGCAACATTTTTTTATTTTTATTGTAATAATTATTCTATTAAAGATTGTATGAAATTTGCATCAAAAAATTCAGGTAGTGTGATTTCCAAAGTAGGTGCACATATTGGTTTACTTGGTTTTGATGAAATTGTTAACGAATAAAATATGGTTGTGACTGATAGTGACAAAATGAGCAAGTTTATATACAATCCTATATTTAAAACTTTATGGATACTTATACTTTTGATCCAAATGCTAGAAAACTAGATGTGGAATATACTATTAATAATTTGGATAACTCTGAATTTAATTTAGTCAACTCAATTTCTTCTTGGGATAATCCTAATCGATATGTTGATTCGATTTTCTCTTTAGCTGGTAGAAGTATATTTGTAAGGAGTCCAACTATTGTCCAAAATGATTCTAATGAAATAGTTGGTAAATTTTCATGATTACAAATTATTGGTTGTGGTGGAGATATATCTCTTGCGAAAAATCAACGTTTATCTGGGTTGGAGTCTAGATTTATTGAAGCTCCAAGTAATGTGAATGCTGTTGATACAATGTCACATTTATTTCAAACAAAAAAATTTATTGGTGATAGTGCTGGTGCTGGCTGTAAACTTGTGCTTGGAGTTAAAGATTATGTGCCTTTACGTGCTATGGATTTATGTGAAGCTAGGAATCGAAAAAATCTTACTAAAGTTATGAGAGATATTGTATCGAAACATAATTCTGGTGATTATAGACTTCCATTTGTTGTTCCAACTTTAGTTGCCGAGGGGATTTATTGTGATTTGTTAGATGAGTCAGATAATCCTTTAGCTTTTCAAGTGTACAGAGTTCCAGAAAAACCAAGATTTACAACTCAATCTCTTAATTATTTTAAAGATTCTATTTTAGGAGAAAAAAATCTAAAAAATCTAGGAAAATTTAGTAATAATTTAGGTTTAACCTTAAGAAATTTTCATGAGTTGGGTTATGTTCATATGCAACCCCACATGGATAATTTTTCAATGTTATCTAATTCAAAAAAGTTACGAGTTTATGCGACAGACTTAGGAACTTTAGAAGATGTTTCTGAAAATCCTTTTCGTGAAAAGTATATGGCTTTAGATAATTTAATTTTTGGAAAATCTTTATTTACTGGAGCAGACATTTTGTGCAAAGGAGTGTTTAATGAGATGGAGAGTGGTGGAAAATTGGCATTAGCTTATTTTCAATTAATTTTAGATAATTTTTTTGCGGGTTATCATAGGCCTGAACTTAATTCTGGTGAGATGAGTTTGGATGCTTTTGAGAATAATTTAAGTTTATATTATCACTGTATTAAAAATAATGATTTTAAAACTTTATTTGAATATGCTTAACTTTAATATTTACAAATAAATTTGGATTTATTATTATGTATTATGATTATTTAAATCTATATTTGTTGTTTTTTCTTGTAAAAATAAAAAATCAAGAAATATAAATATTTCTAAGCCTTGATTTTAATTTTAGTTTCACATAAAATTAATATAAAACATTATAAATATGAAAAACTATTGTTATTTATGATTAAAAAAGGTCAAACAATAATTGAAGTTAAAAATTTAAATAAAATTTTTAAAATACCGAAAAAGAGTAAGAATTTATCTTGGATGAAGAAAAGATTATCTTGGGTTTATAGAGAATGGGAAGATAAAGTTGCTGTTAAAAACATTGATTTAACTATTAAATCTGGAGAGATTTTAGGTTACCTTGGACCAAATGGTGCTGGTAAATCTACAACAATTAAAATGCTTACAGGGATTCTACATCCTACTTCTGGAGAGATTAAAGTTCTTGGTGGACTTTCTCCATTTGATGATAGAAATGAGTACACACAAAATATTGGTGTAGTTTTTGGACAACGTTCAATTCTTGCATATGATATTGCTGTAAAAGATTCTTTTAGATTATTTAAAGCAATTTATGGTTTATCTGAAGAATTTTATCAAGAGAGAGTAAAGTATCTTGTTGAGATGCTTGGGATTGATGAGTTTTTTGAAACTCCTTATCGTATGCTTTCACTTGGTGAGAAAATGAGATGTGAACTTGCTGCAAGTTTTTTACATAAACCACAAATTGTATTTTTAGATGAACCTACTATTGGTCTTGATGCGAATGCAAAAATTACAATTAGAAGTTTTTTAAAAGAAATTAATGAAAAAGAAAATGTAACTATTATGATTACAACTCATGATATGGATGATATTGAAGAACTGTGTAGTCGTATTGTTTTAATTGATAAAGGTGAAGTTGCATATAGTGGTTCACTTGATAAGTTTAAACAAAAGTATTCAAATTGGAAACGTATTAATATTCATTTTAAAGAAATTACTAAACCTAAAAAGTTTGAGAGTTTAAAGAAAAAATTTGAATTTAATTTAAAGTCTAAAAATAATTGTACTTTTAAAGTTCCTTTAAAGGAAAACTTAGGGTCATTTTTATCTGAATTGATTGGGTGTGTTGATTTAATTGATTTATCTATTACTGAACCTAAACTTGAAAATATTGTTGCGAAAATGTATGATAAAGTTAAAGAGAGTAAAGAATCTACTGAGGAAAAATAAAATGAGTGATATTAAAGAAAAAAAGTCAAGTGTATATACTGAATATTTTAAGATTGGATTTAGAAAATCTATTGAATATAAAAGTTATATTATTTCAGCATTAACTACTCCAGTTTTTATGGGAGTATTTTTTTATTTTATTTGGAGTTATATTTATGAAGTAAAATCTGCAGGTGTTGCTAATTTTCAAATAGGTGGATTTACTTTTGAAGAGATGATGGTTTATTTAATTATTGGATTATTAATTAATTCAATTAGGAGTTCAGAAATTTCTGAATCTATTGCTCAAACAATTAAATCTGGTGATATTGCAATTTATCTGTGTAGGCCTGTAAATTTTGTTAAATCATTACTTGCTGATGGAATTGGAACTAAAATTATTCCATTATTAACTTTTACAGTTTTATTAATTGGAATGACTTATTTGTTTAATTTACCTTATCCAAGTGGAACTATATTTATTATCTTTTTAGTTTATGCATTTTTTATGTTACTATTTGATATTATTTTATATGTAATTATTGGAGGTTTATCTTTTTGGTTTGTAGAGATTTGGGGAATTCGTGCAAGTATTGAACAAGTGTTATGGATTTTATCTGGACGTGTACTTCCTTTAAGTTTATTTCCAGTTTGGTTTTTAGATTTTATTAAATTTACACCTTTCTTTTATTTAGAGTATACTTTTGCAAGATTATACTTAGGAAAAATAGGAGTTATGGAAGCGTTTAGTGCGCTTGGAGTGTTTATATTTTGGATTATTATGCTTAGTTTATTAATGAGATTTATTTATAAAAAAGGGTTTGCAAAGATGGAGGCATTTGGAGGATAAGTTTTTATTTTTATAAAAACTTATGTTTGTAGATAAAACAGTTATGAGTCTAGTACGTCATTTAGATTTTTTGAAAGAGAACATTATTATTATGGTTAAATTATTAACTGAATTTAAAGCTAGTTTTTATTCAGTTATCTTTGAACAATTTTTTTTTACAATTATTAATGTTTTTATGTTTTCAGTTTTATTTACAAATTTTGGTGAAGTTATTGGATGGAGTTTTACTGATTTTATTTTATTTTTAATTTTATTTGATTTTTTTGAAGTTTTTATAGGAATTTTTTTTTGGAATGATTGGTTAAAAATTGAAATTATTAATGGGAGTTTTAATTTGAGAAATACAAAACCATTGAATGTTTATTGGAATACTTATTTTAGTAAATTGTCACATTATGCTTTATTATATACAGTTTTAACTTTTTTCATTTATAGTTTTTTTATTTTATATTTTAGTATTGAATTATTTAATATATTTTTAGGAATTGGAGTTTTTTTATTAATTGGAATTTTTTGGATTTCTTTTTCTGAGTTTATTAGAAGTTTAGATTGGTTTTTTTTAGGTTTATCACAAATTGTGTGGCAACCTTTAAATAGATTAAATTATGGATTTAGAACTTTTCCTTCACCATTTTTTAAAAGTTTTAATTTTAAGTTTTTGTTTTTTTTCTTTCCTGTCTATTTGTTAGGAGATGTATTATTACCAATTTTAAAAGGTGAAGAGGTTTTAAATTTAATGAGTTATATTTGGTTTTTAGTTATTGGTATTGTTGTTTTAATTACGTGTACAAGTGTTGCGTGGCGTTATGGATTAAGTAAATATGAGGCGTATGGTTAAAATGGATTTGAAAATTAAAAATTTTGGTTTAGTTCGTCATTTAGATTTTTTGAAAGAGAATATTCTTATTATGTTTAAATTAGTTACTGAATTTAAAACTAATTTTTATTCAATTGTATTGGAGAGAACTGTTTATCTATTTGTAAATATTTTATTATTTTCAATTTTATTCAATAATTTTGGAAGTGTTATAGGTTGGGAATTTTCTGATTTTATTTTATTTTTATTATTAGTTGATTTTTTTGCAGTTCTTTTAGGGATTGTCACGTGGAAAAGTTGGATTAGATATGAAATTACGCTTGGAGGTTTTAATTCATCTATCACTAAACCGATAAATATTTTTTGGTTTAATTATATTCATACTTTATCATATTATGGTTTATTGTATACTATTTTAACTTTTTTTATTTCAATTGTTTTTATTTTATATTTTAATATTGTTTTTATGAATATTTTTTTAGGAATTAGTTTATTTTTATTAATTGGATTTTTTTGGCTTTCTATTTCAGAATTTTTTAGAAGTTTAGATTGGATTATGATTGGATTATCTGGGATTTCTTGGACTCCATTTAGAAACTTGAATCAAGGTTTTAAAAATTTCCCTTCTCCTTTTTTTAAAAATTTTGAGTTTAAATTTTTATTTTTTTTATTTCCAAATTTTTTGATTGCATATTTATTGTTACCAATTTTAAAGGGTGATACTGTTATTAATTTAATGAATTATGTTTGGTTTTTAGTTATTGGGAGTATTGTTTTAATTACGTGTACAAGTATTGTGTGGCGTTATGGATTAAGTAAGTATGAGGCATATGGTTAAAATGGGAAATTTATTAGCTGTTTCAAAAGAAAAAATTAGGGTTGCTTTGAAAGTTTTATTTGAGTATAAGGCAAACTTATATTCAGTTTTCATTTTTGATTTTTTTTTAGTTTTTGCGTATGGGTTTTTTTATTTCATATTTGGGGAGTTTATATTTGAGATTTTAGGATGGAGTAATTATGATTTTATTCTTTATTTTATTGCTGTCTTTTTATCTTCTAAATGTAAATGGGGACTTTCTTTAATGTTTTTTTCAAGTAGGTTACTCAATGGAAAATTGAATACACTTTTAACTAAACCTGTTAATCCTTATTTTTATCAAACTTTATTTTATGATAGAGGAGGTTCAAACATTATATATGTTCCATTTTTGTTTGTAGTTTTTTTTATTGTGTCATTATTTTTAAATTATAATATTTATTTGAGTTTAATTTCTATGTTAGTTATTTTATTAGGAATTTTACTTGAAATTTTAGTTATTAATTTTTTGGAGAGTTTAGCTTTTTTTATTAAAAAAAATGAATTTTTAGTTAATTTATTTTTAAATGTTTTATTTTTTAATGAAACATATACTCCAAAATTAATGGCGAGTATGACTAATTTATTTTATTTATTACCAACTTCAATTTATGGTTTTTTTGTTATTGAATTATTAAATAATCGTTATGATTTATTTTTAACTTTACTACCTTGGTTTATTTTAAGTTGTGTTGTTTTATCTGTTTTGATAAAATTACTTTGGGTGTTTGGTTTAAAGCGGTACGAGGCATATGGTTAAAATGAATGATCTGATAAATAAAAACTATGGGATTTTAAAAGAAAGTATTATGATTTTATTTAAAAAATTAGTTGAGTATAAAGGAAATTTATATGCGGTTTTATTTGAACAGATGATTTATTTACTTGTGTATTGTATTACGATGTATATTTTATTTGAAAATTTTTCAGATTTAATTTTGTGGAGTTTTAATGAATTTATTTTATTTTTTATTATATGTGATTTTTTAATGGTGTCCACTGGAGTTTTCATTTGGAGAGGAACATGGTTGTCATCAAAGATTACACAAGGAGAGTTTAATACTTATTTAACTAAACCTGTTAATACTTATTTTCTTTATGTTTTGACACATTTAAATTTTAGTGGTATTGTATTTATGTTTTTTTCTCCTCCATTATATTTTTTAATTTTATTTTATTTTGGTATAATTTTTTTAAATTATGTTTTAGGACTATTTGTTTTATTTTTATTATTTCTTTTTATGATTTTAGTTACTGAATTTGTTTTTAGTATGGATTGGTTACTTCTTGGTTTGTCTGATGGAGTTTGGAAACCTTTTGATTCAATAAATGATGCTTTAAGAATTTATCCAGGAGTTTTTTTTGATAAGTTTAAGTTTAAATTTATTTTATTTATGTGTCCATTTTATTTTGTTGCAACTTTACTTGTACCTATATTTTTTAATAAAGAAGTTTTAGATTTATGGTTTCAAATTTATTCTTTAATTGGAATTAATATTGTTTTGTTTATTTTAACTTGTTTGATTTGGAGTTATGGTTTAAGGCACTATGAGGCGTATGGTTAAAATGAATAAAATTGTAAAACATATAAATTTAAGAATATTTGAATATTTGTATATTAATTTAATTTTGATGCTTAAATTATTTAAAGAATATAAATCAAATGTATTAATTCAAATTATTACTCAAGTACTTTATTTTATGAGTTATTTTATACTATTTTATATTGTATCTTCTAAATTAAATCTTACGACTTGGAGTACATTTGATTTTTTCTTCTATATTATAATTATTGATACAATAGTTACATTTTCTGGAATTTTTCTTTGGAAATTGGGATTAAAACAAATGATTACGACTGGTAGTTTAAGTCAATATATTGTTCGTCCAATTTCTCCGTTTGTAGGATTTCAATTATCTAATTTGTCTATTAATGGATTTATTCAATTTCTTTGTAATATGTGTATTTTCATATTTTTATTAAATTCAGATTTAGTTAATTTTTCTTTTGTTTTAGTTGATTATTTTATTATGATTTTAATTTCTATTTTTTATATTCTGGTTAGACTTTTTTCAGCTAGTGTTAATTTTTTCAGCTTTGGATTAAGTCATTTTTTATATTTTGAATTTTTTAAATCAGCTTCTAGTAGTTTTAAAATGTTTCCTTCTCCATTTTTTAATAATTTCCCATACCAAAAGTTTTTATTTATTTTTCCAAACTTTTATATTGGTTCAATTTTATTTAATCATATGGAAACTGGTATCTTAAATATAAAATTTATTTTAATTTTAATTAGTTTGATTTTATTTTTAATATGCTTTATTATTTTTAATTGGAAATATGGTTTAAAAAAATATGAGGCGTATGGTTAAAATGAATTATTTAATTTTTTGGATTGAAGGGTTTAGGATTACTTTTAAACAAAGAGTTGAGTTTAAAGTTAATTTAATTTCTTCTATTTTGTTAAGTATTATTGAGTTTTTAATTGCTATATTTTTTGGATATGTTTTTGTAGGTGTTGTTGGGGATAGTTTAAATTGGAGTTATCCAATTTTTATTTTATTTATCTTTTTACTTCATTTATTTTTACATATATCTGGGATTTTTTTTTATGGTTATTTTCCTAATTTAGAATATCAAATAAAAACTGGTGATATAAGTTCTTATTTTTGTAAACCTGGAAATAAATTTTTAGTTTTTTTATTAAAGCCTAGACATAATTCGTTAGTTAATATTTTAGTTGATATAGTTTTATTTGTTCCGTTGTTAATATATCTTTTAGATTTTACTTTTTTTAATGTGTTTATTGGAGTTATATTATTATTTTTAATAATTATATTAAATGTTTTATTTGTTCATTTTTTGATGAGTTTTAGTTGGATTTTTTTAAAATTGGGAGCATTTTTAATTGATCAAATTTATTGGAATGTTTTACAAAAAAATTTACGTAATTATCCATTCCAGATGTTTTCAAATAATTCTATTTTATTGTCGGCTATGAGTTTATTACCAATGTATTATGTGTCGGTTGTTCTTGTTCCTATTGTTGCATATGGCGATTATTCTAGTCTTATGAATATTAACTATTATATACTGATGAGTTCTATTATTGTTATGGTGAGTGTTCTTATTTTTAATTGGAGTTATGGTGTAAAAAATTATGAGGCGTATGGTTAAAATGAATTTTGGAAAAAAAATAAATATTTTTTTTGAAAGTTTAAAAATTACTTTGAAAGAATTGTTTGAGTTTAAAGCTAATTTGTATAGTACTTTAATTGTACAATTACCTTATTATTTTGCATTTGGTACTTTCACTTATATTTTTTTTAAAAATTTTGCAGATGTTGTTGGTTGGTCTTTAGGTGACATTTTAATTTTTATTGGTTGCACAAGTATTATTCATTTATTTACTGGTTTATTTTTTTGGGGAAAACGATTAGGAAATATGTTGCCTCGTGGAGATTTAAATTTATTTTTGATAAGGCCGATTAGTCCAATTTACTTATTTATTTTAAGAACTTTAAATTATTCAGTTATGTTATTTATGTTTTTTAATTGTTTATTATTAATTGGATTTTTATTTTATTTAGAAATTGTTCCAGATTTATTTTTTATATTTATTTTTGTTTTACTTTGCGTCTTATCGGGCTTGTCTGGATTGTTGATTGATAGTTTAGAATTTTATATGCTTGGTCTTGGAAATATTATTTTTAAGTTTTATGATACTGCTGCAGTTACCACTAAAAATTTCCCTGGAGATTTATTTAAAGATTTAAAGTTTAGTTTTGTATTTTTATTATTTCAGGGTTATTATGTGTCTATTGTTTTGGTTCCATATTTACGTGGCGTGCCTGCATTTAATTTTATTTATGAAACTATTGTTTTAATTAGTTTAGTTATAATTTTATTTAGTCTTCTTATTTTTAATTGGAAACGTGGTTTAAAAACTTATGAGGCATATGGTTGATAATATGGGGTCTGAAAAATATACTATTGATAGTTTAAAAGTTAAAAAATATGGGATAGTTCGTAATTTGAATTATTTAAAAGAAAATTTAATTATTTGTTTTAAGTCATTATCTGAATATAAATTAAATTTATTTAATTCTATATTTGAACAATTAATTTTTTATTTTATTTTAATTATTTTTGGTAAAGTTTTAATTTCAAATTTTGGAGATTTAATTGGGTGGAGTTTTATAGATTATTTATTATTTTTAATAATTGTTGATTTATCTACAACATTTACTGGGATTTTTGTGTGGGATGCATCAGTTCAAAAAGCAATCAAAACTGGAAGTTTGAATAATTTCTTATTTAGACCAATTAATAGAATTATTGGATTTCAATTCCATCATTTAAATTATTCTGGCTTAGTTGATTCTATTATGAATTTTATATTTTTGTTTATAATTGTTTTTTATTATGGTATTGTTTTAAGTAATATATTGTTTGGAATTTTAATATTTATTTTAATTTGTTTTCATACAATTGCTATTGATTTTTTTATACGAAGTTTAAGTTTTATAAGCTTTGGACTTGCTCAAACTTGTTTAGATTTATTGTTACTTGGCTCATATGATATTAGTAAAAAGTTTCCGTTTGGATTTTTTGAAAAAATGAAATTTAGATTTATTGTTTTCATTTTCTCACAATTTTTTATAGGTTCTTTGTTAATTCCAATTTTATTAAATAAAGAAATTTGGAATTTTTGGTTACAAATTTATTTATTAGTTGGTATGTTTGTTGTATTTTTTGTGTGTGGTGTTTTGTTGTGGCGTTATGGTTTAAAAAATTATCAGGCATTTGGTTGAATTATGAAACTTGATTTTTGAATTTTTTAGTTATTACTCTTTTTTATATCTTTATTTTTTTATTTTTTATTTATGAGAGTAAGTTTTAATATTAATTTTATTTATATTTCTTTATTTTTAGGTTTTCTATCTTTATTTTCTTATGTATTTTTTTTTGGTAATTTTGTTTTATCTGCTGAGGACAGAAGAATTGATATTGGAATCATTGTACCATTAGATTTTGAAAAATATTCTTATGGAGAAACAAATTTAAATATTTTAAATTTAGCTTTTAAAGAAATTAATGATGATGGTGGAATTGATGGAAAAATTATAAAAACTCATGTATTTGATGGAGAGTGTTCTAATTATGCGTCAGCGATTGCAGCTAGGGACATGATTGTTAAATTAGATGTTGATTTGATAATTGGTGGAATTTGTTCTGATGAAACTATTGGTGCTGCTTTTTCATCTGAACTTGCTAAAAAAATTTTAATTACTCCAACTTCATCTTCTGATGAAATTACTGATTTGGGTGATTATGTTTTTAGAACTATGCCTTCAAGTACAAAAACTGCACATAAATTAGGTGAGGTTGTATTTGAGAGAAATAATAAACATATCTTAATTATTAGAAGTAATACAAGTTATGCTGAATCTGAGGTTAGACATTTTAAAATGCGTTTTGAGGAGTTGGGTGGTAATATTGAACATGAAGTTATTCTTAACTTAGATGGTGTTAATATGACACATATTGTAGGAGATCTAGAGATATTTGATGTAGATTCAATATTAATTGCAACTCAATCTGATGCTGAATTTAGAAATTTGATTGAAGCGTTAAAACTTGCAAATATATCATTACCTATTTATTCAAATGTTTTGGTAGTTGTTAATGATAATTATAAATTTAATTTGGAATATTTATCTGGGACAATTTATTCTACTTTTGAAATACCGGACGGAATTTTAAAATCAGAAAAATTAGTTAAAACTTATCTTGAACTTTATGGTGAAGATTTATTATCTAAACAACCTTTAATTTTTTCAGCATCAACTTATGATTTACCCTATGTTATAAAAAATGTTATTGAAAAATGTTCAAGTACAAATTCTAATTGTATGAAAGCAGAGTTATATGCTCTTGATGATTTTAGTGGAATTACTGGAGATATTACTTTTGATTCAAATGGGGATGTTGATTTTGAAGCATCTGCATTTATTATTGCTGCCGATGGACCTAAATTATATGATTAATATGATTTAATTTATTAGTCTATTTTATTTTATATCTTTATATATTTAATCTTACTTTTTTATTTTTTATTTTTTATTTATTCTAACTATTTATGACGACACTAATTTATAAGGCAAATCTGCTTTTTTTAGTATAGATGAGTATAAGAATTCCTGAAGAAATTGCTGAAGAAGATTTTGTAGATTTTTTTAATAAATGTTTTTACCTTGATAAAAAAATAGCAATTATTTCTATTGATATGCAAGAAGATTTAATTTCTAAAGTTGTTAAAAATAAAGAGTTTTTAATTAGATATAATAAATGTATTTTTGAGTTATGTAAAAAAAGTAAAGTAGATTTTTTTGTAATTAATACGGAGAGTTTTAAGTATGGGAATAATATTTATGGTTTTTCTGAGGATTATGATGAAAATTCAGTGGTGACTTGGATGAATAAAAGTTGTAGTGTTGGATTAAAAGATATTAATTTAGTTGAATCTTTAAAAAAAAGAGATATTCAATCTGTTTTTGTAACTGGGATTTATACTAAAAATTGTATCTTTGAAAATCTATTTTTAAAACGAGATGAGTTTTATATTGCAACTTCTTTTGCAGGTTTATGTTCAAATGTTAAAACAAAATTTGATTGGATACCTTGGAAAAATGATAATGAATTTTTGAAAAAAAGAATCATTAATATGTGTAATTTAGTTCTACGTCAATAGTATTTTAATTCTGGTTTTATTCTAATTATTATTATTATTATTCTTATTTTTTAGTAATTATATTATTTTAGTTTAATATTTGTACTTTATTTTTATAATTATTTAATTAATGTTAAAGTTTTATTATATTAATATATTTTTATTTTTATGGGATTTAAATATATTTTATTTTTAATAGTTTTAGGGTTATTTTTTAGTGGATGTTCTGATGGTTTGAGTTCAGATAATATGGTAAATATTGGTGTGCTTGCGCCTTTGGATGGCTCAGTTTATAAATCTAGTGAAGTTATGGTTAAAATTTTAAATTTATCTGTTAATAACATTAATTTAAATGATGGTATTTTAGGGAAACAAATTAATTTAATTTTTATTGATACTAAATGTTCTAAAAAATTTGGTGGACTTGGGGCAAAAGAGTTAATTGAAAAATATAATATTAAATTTATTATTGGGGGGATGTGTAGTTCTGAGACTTTGGGAGCTAGCGAGTTTACAAATGACAATCAAGTTATTTTAATTTCACCTTCTGCTACAAGTAAATATATAACTGATGCTGGAGAATATGTGTATAGACTTGCCGTATCAGATTCGCTTGTTGCACAGTCTCTTGCAAAACTTGCAATTAAAAATGGACATAATAAACTTGCAATTTATTTTGAAAAAACTGATTTTACTGAATCATTTAGAAACGATTTTGTAAAAGTATATGCTCAACTTGGAGGTGAATTTAGTGTACGTGGAACTTTTGATAAAGATGATTTAGATAAACTTGACTCTGATGTTAATAATATCTTAAATTCAGATGCAGATTCGATTTTATTTTTAACTCAGTCGGGAAGTTATTATAATGATATTATTTCAAAGTTTAATTTATCTGGTATTAATTTACCAATTTATACACATGAAAAAATTACTGATGCTGTTGCAACTAAAAATTATGAGGAATATTTATCTGGCGCAAATTTTGGAGTTGTGAAAAGTGATAAATATTCTGATAAATCTGTTGAATTAATTAATATTGTTGAATCTTTTTATGGGGAAGGTTTTACAGATAAAATTTTATTTCATTTTGTTGCATCATCTTATGATATACCTAATTTATTAAAATATACAATTGAGAAATGTAATAATTTTGATTCAGTTTGTGTTAAAAAAAATTTAGATAATTTAGAAGATTATAGTGGTTATGTTGGAGATATTTCTTTTGATTTAAATGGAGATTTAAATTATCCAATTTTTTTACAAAATTTTGGAGGAACTGATTTTGAAAGTATTAAATAATTATTTTAAATACTTTATTTTATTATTTATTTTTTTAAGTTTACTAGGATGTTCTAATTTATTTGATTCTGATGTGGATGATAATAAAATTGAAAAGTTAAAAATTGGTATTATTGTTCCTCAATCTAATAAACTTATTTCAGTAGGGTTAAGTATTTTAGATATTTATAATTATTCTTTTACACAAATAAATTTAAATGGTGGGATTAATGGAAAACAAGT
>JABSQY010000036.1 GCA_013215525.1 Nanoarchaeales archaeon
ATGTATGTATTCATTTATTTTGAATAATCTGAGTAAAAATTTTAAACTAAATATCATTTTTATAATATTTTCTCAATTTAAAATTTCAATACATCTAAATAAAAAATCAACTCAAAATATGAAATAATAGCAAATATTTTTAAAGATTTAAATGTAGGTTTATATATGGTTAAAAAAAATAATTATGTTGAGAAAGGTTCATATGCAGCTTTAGCATTAGATGGATTTAATTTAATAAAAAAGCTTTCAAATAGTTCTTCAATGAGTGAAAAATTAATAGGATTAAATAGTTTACTTGTTGTCATTTTAGTTTCAAACGCAATTTTTTATTACTTAAATAATACTTTTGGCGATGGTTCAATTTTTATGTTTATACTTTCTTTTGTAACATGTTTAATTTTTGGATTTATTTCAACAGTAGTTTATTCTCCAATTTTGAAAGTATGTTTTAATTTTTCAAATAAAAATAAAAATTCTATACGACTTGGGATTGTATTTTTATTTATTTCTATTCCTATTGCTGTATATGGAAGTTTTTTTGATTTTGAAAAATTAATTAATATTTCTTTGGGATTTATATTGATTCAATTAGTTTTAATTTCATTATCTGGCTCTTTACTTTCTGATGATGTTAAAGATAAACTTGTCAAAGATAACTCGTTTGAGAATATATTGGGGAAATATGGTTCTTTAGCAAGTATTATAAGTTTAATAATTAGTATTATAATTCCTTTTTTAGGTAAATAGATAATTACTTTTTCCGTTCCACTCCAAAGATAATTAATAAATATATTTTTCTCTGATTACGAGAAAAAACAAGATAGAATTTTTATTTTAAATTTAGAACTCTCATCTTCGCTCACGCTCAAACTCGACTTCTAAACTAAAAAGAAAAATAAACTTTATAAAAGTCCTCGAACATATAATAACTATGAAACCAGACAAATTAATTAAAAAACAAATTATCGAGGAAGCATCCTCCAATCCATCTAAGTATTTTCCTGTAAAACAGTTAGAATCATTGGGATTAAAACGACAAAAATGTTCAAACTGTAAAGTTATGTTTTGGGCATCAGTAGACCGTAAAATCTGCGGTGATACATCTTGCGTAAAAACATACACTTTCATCAATAATCCACCAACAAAAAAACCATTAGAATTCGCAGAGACATATCAACTATTTAGAAAACACATGACAAAGCGTGGATACACACACGTTGAAAGATTCCCAATAGTTGCTCGTTGGAGAGATGATTTAGATTTTAATATCGCATCAATAATCGGATTTCAACCATACATCACAAAAGGAATTGTAGCGCCTCCGGCAGAAGAAATTACAATACCTCAAAACTGTCTACGTTTCCCAGATATCGACAATGTAGGATATACAGGAAGACACGGAACAAACTTTGTAATGATAGGACAACTAGCATTTAAGTCTCCAAAAGAATACAACCAAGATAAATACCTAAAAGACTATTTCGACTGGTTCACAGAATCAATGGAAATTCCAAAAGAAGAATTACAAATTCACGAAGACGCATGGACAGGTGGAGGAGATTGTGGAGCAAGTCTAGAATTCTTCAGTAGAGGATTAGAATTAGGAAATCAAGTATACATGTGGTATGATATGAGTGATGCAGAAGACATCAGCCAAATCAAACCATTAAAGATTAAAGTATTAGATATGGGAATGGGTCTTGAAAGATGTTGTTGGATTTCTAAAGGAAGTGTAAACCAATACGAAGCATCAATGCCAATAGTATGTAAATACTTATTCGAAAAATCAGAACTAAAACCAAACTGGGAATTATACGATAAATTTCTACCATATTCAGGAAACTTAAACATGGACGAAATCGAAGATATTGATGAAGCATGGAAAGAAGTAACTGAATTCATAAACAAAGAACACAACACAACAATCGATACAGAATCACTAAAAACAGAAATCGAACCAATCGCAGGAATTTATTCAATCGCAGATCACTCTAAAACATTATTATACGCTTTAACAGATGGAGCATTACCAAGTAACGTAAAAGGAGGATATAATCTAAGATTAGTACTAAGAAGAGCATTAGACTTTATCTACAAATTCAAATGGGATATTAACTTATATGATGTAATTGTAATGCAAGCTCAAGAAGTAAAAGATTTATATCCAGAAATGGAATTCGAACTAGAAGGAATTAAAAGAATTATAGATAATGAAGTAAGAAAGTACCACGAACACAAATCTAAAGTAGAAAACAAAATCAACACATTACTGAAAAAGTCAAAAGACTTAACAAACGCAGACTTTGTAAAATACTTCATCTCAGATGGAATCTCTCCAGACGAAATCCAAGAAGCCTACAAAAAGCAGAACAAGACAATACAAACTCCAGCAAACTTCTACACGCTAGTAAACGAGTTTTTCGAATCAAGAACAACAAGTGAACAAAAAAAGAAAAAGAACGCCTTAGCGCAATACGTAGAAGATTGTAAAGAAACAGAGTTAATGTTTTATGAAGACACATACAAAGCAGAATCAGATGAACCTAAAATAATCAAAGAATTCGAACACGAAAAAAAGAAGTATATTATATTAGACAAAACTTTATTTTATCCAACAATGGGTGGTCAAGCTCACGATGTCGGATTTATTAGAGATAAAAAAGTAATTAATGTTGTGAAAGTCGGTTCAGTTGTTTTACATCAGATTGAATAACTAGAACAATTATACCTATCTTTAAAAATTTCTTAAATTTTTATATGTTGGAACAGTTGTTCTACACCAAATTGAGTAATTAAAATAACTTAACACTCTTTATTTAATCTCATTCTATTATTATTTATACCTTTTATTCTCTATTGCTCATAACGCTCATTTCAAGCTATAACTACTCTAATTAAGACTTATAAGGTGATTGGAACTTATTTTAATTATGACAAACCACAATTCCCCACTATCACTTTTTTTTTCAAAAATCAAAAATAATAATATAACTTTAGAGTATTGTAATACTTTAGATGACATCTTTGAAGATTTAAAACAACCTAAAATATCTAAGTATATTTTTAATTCAAATTCGAGTAATAATACTAAACGTAATGTAAATTTTGCATTTCATCCTCCAAGAATTATTAGAAAATTACTTGAATTTAAATTAGGAGAGTATTCAGAAAATGCACTTGAATGTTTAAACTTAGGAATTGAATCTGCATTAGAGATTTATCAAAATCCAAAAAACACTTCAAACATAATTACTGAATTAGATTTAACTTTTAAAGAAACATTATCTACTTTCGAATATGCTAAATTAATGTATACATTTGTAAATCAAGAATCAGATAGAATCTCTTTATCAGCATCTAATCCAAAATTATCTTATCAAAATTCACAAACATTATTTAATGTAGCAAAACAATCAGACATTTTATTTATTGCTCTTGGATATGGAGGTATCATGCCTGGTTTAGATGTTTTTTCACATTATGTAAAAACTCAAAAAAAACAAAATCCTCAATTAGACTCAAATTCAGTATTTTATCCAGTTAGATTTTCAAGATTTAAATTAGAAGAAAAAGAACCAAACTTATCTTTACAAGAAATATTAAATTTAGAATCTATCGTGGATAATAAACAAATAGTTATCTTTGATGAAGAAACTGGTACTGGATTAACTATGGATTTAGCAAAATCTTACTTTGAAACTGTATTTGGTAGAAAAGATTTAATATGTTTTGCCAATGATTCTTCAGTTGATGAATATAATTTGAATAAAAAATATGCAGTTGAAAAAGATATCTCTTTTAGATTACCTTTAAAGAAATTAATTAAATCAAAATTATTTTTCTAAATTTGATTCAAAAGGTTTACATATTTAATTTAATTTATTTATTTCATGAGTGAAAAATTAATTAATACTTTAAATTTTTTAGCAACTAGATCTACTTATATGTATAATGTGGTTTATGTTGGTCTAAAAGTAAATATTGGCGAGGATACTCCTACTACTCTCTATGTTCTATCTGGTCATAGAATTGGAAATATAGGATCCTTTGAAGAAACTATGAATACTAATTTCAAATTAATTCATAGTAGTGGAGTTTTAGTTCCTGAGTCTATTTTTAATAAATATGATTTAGAAAATAAATTAAATACTGGTTCAGACTTTTTAGATTCTCCAACTATAGCTCTTTCAGAGATTGAATTTTCTAAAAAATTTGTAAAAAATTTAGATAGATATAATATTTCAGTTAGTGGATTTGAAAACGATTCTATATACTCACATTAAAAACGTCTTAAATCGCCTTCAATTCAACAAATCACACAAACAAACCAAAACCTTTTTAAAGGGATGAGACATATTATTATTAGAAGGTTCATATAGCTTTGGGTTACACCTGTTCTCATCTCGAACACAGAAGTTAAGCCTAGTTAGCCAATTAGAGTACTGTTCTTTGAACGGAAAATTCCTGGTGGCCTTCAATTTAATAACCAATAAAATTCTTGATTACAATTTCAAATACTAAGAATTATTCTATTTTCAAAGACTATATTATTCTTATGGAAAAATACAATAATAATTTAATTAGATTTATTAACTAGTTATATTTAGAATAAAAAATAAACATATAATTATTTCAAATTTTCAGAGAAAAAATTAATAAAACTTTGATAAGAATTTTCTCCACCATACAAATTTTCATCAACCATTTTATGTTTAGAATAAATTGTAATGATATGTGATGACATCATATTTAAATCTTGATAATATAAATCATTTAATTTTCCAGTAAAGAATAATAGTACAACAAATAACGTAGTTCCAAAGAATCCAACTATAATTCCAAGAGTTTCAGTAATTCCAGATAAAATAAATCCAGAAGAAAAAACTGCAGAAATCATAGAAAAATAAATACCAAAATAAGAAATAGTATTAATAAATGTTAAGACTTTAACAGCCTTTAAAGTTTCACGAACTAGTTTATGAATTTCTTTGATTCTTTCTCTATCATTTAAAGAAGTTACAATATATTTTTTATCAAGTAATTCAATATAATTTTCAATTCGCATGTATTTTGTAAAAGCAATTTTTTTATATGTGCTTTTAATCTGTTTAAACATAAAAATATTTAGTGTAAATCTTTTATAAATATTTATCACAATAAGAAATAATTAAAATATAAAAATAATATATAAATTTATTATTAAAATTTATAAATTAAGTTTGCACCTACAACATTTGTAGTTTCAAAATTATCATTTAATGAAAATTGTCTTTGAAAAGATAAACTCGCACTTAACTTGTCAGTTAAATCTTTTGATGCAGATAATTCAACTCTACCAACAGTTAAACCATCACATCCAAAGAAATTATCACAGTATCCAATTTCACCAGATGCTCTAAGATTCACATCTCCTAAACTAAAATTTTTACCAACTCCTACTTGATATAACTGACCTGACTCAACTGAATCATTTTCAAAGTGATGTTTTGTATTTAATGTAAAATCTATATCATTATCAAATTTATAATTTAAACTATTTGTTAATAAAGTATCACTATCATAACCTAATTTTGGATATGTGTAATGTTCAACACAAGTGTTTGAACTTAAATTTTCAGATAGTTTACTAAAATAACAACCAATAAAATCAACTTCATTAACTTGTCCTTTTTTAGTATCGTAATCACTCCAAATAATACCTGTTAAATTTCCTTTATTAATAACTAATGTATTACGTAAACTTTCACCTTCTGAAAAAATCATTCCTGGTGCTCTTGTATTTACGCTTTGTAACCCAGTAGATAAACTAACATTTAAGTTATCTTCTGCTTGTAAAGTTGGACTTAATAAAGTTCCCATTAATACTGCTCCTGCTGTTAACATTTTGATTTGGTTTGTTTGTTCCATGTTACTTATGGTAGTGACTAGATATACTTAAATACGTGTGGTATTGTACAATACCATATGGACTTAAAACTACTAACACACCTTGGACTCAGCGATGGACAAATCAGTGTGTACACAGCTCTTCTAGAAATAGGGGAGACCTCAATTGGAAAAATTCAAGAAAAAACAGGAATTGAAAGACGTAACATTTATGATATATTAAACAAATTAATTGAACGTGGATTTGTAACTTATATGCTTGAAAAGAAAGTAAAGGTATTCAAATTAGCACCACCACAAAAGATACAATTAGAAATAAATCAAAAGATGAAAGAATTAGAAACTCTTACTTCAAAAATTCCAGAAATTGAAGATTTATTTAATTCTTCAAAAAGTAAAATTACAGCAGAAGTCTTTAGAGGAGATAATGCAATTAAAAGTTTATTTACTGAAATGTTAGATTATGATACATATTGGATTGGTGGAAACTCTGGAGTTGAAAAATATACAAAACATTTAAACTTATTTTTTAAACAATGGATGAATAAACGTGTAGAGAATAAAAAGATAATGTATGACTTAGTAGATTACGGTATACAACTTGAAGGATTAGACCCAAAACATAAAAGTAAACATAAAAAACAATTATATAAATATTGTGAACTTCCAAAGGATTTATCATCTCCAATGGTAATAGTTATGTATGGTAATAAAGTAGTTCAATTAATTTGGTCAGAACAACCATTCGCATTTGTATTAGATTCAAAAGAAATTCATGAATCATATATGAAATACTTTAATTATTTCTGGAAAGAACCTTGGTAAATTATTATTAATTTTTTTCTTTTTCTTTTTTCATAAATTTAACTATTGATTTTACAATTATCCTTAATCTTTATCCAGATAGTAATTACTCCCTCTTCAAAGATAAATATATTTTATAATTAAAAAAATTCTAATTTAAATATGAGTTATAGAGAAATTGAAAAAGCTATGAAAAAATTAGAAACAAAAGGTAAATCTTTATTTTTAGCACAAGACCAAGGTTTTGAGCACGGGCCTTATGAACTTGAAGGAAAAACTGGAGATCCAGATTATATATTTGAGATTGCTGAAAAAGGTAAAGTTGATGCATTTATTTGTCAAAAAGGACTTGCTGAGATGTATGGTGAATCATACAACACAAATATTATGTTAAAAGTAAATGGGAAAGTAAATCCTAAATCTGAACTTGGTTTAGATGGAGACCCTCACCCAGCAGTTACTTGTTCAGTTAGAAAAGCTGTAGATATTGGCGCAAAAGCAATTGGTTTTACAAACTTTGTAGGTTCAATCCATCAAAAGCAAATCATGGAAGAGTTTAGAGTAATTCAAGAAGATGCACACGACTTCGGATTGCCTGTTGCTATGTGGGTATATCCAAGAGGTAAAAAAGTTAAGAATCCAAATTCTGGTGAAAACTTAGCATACGGTGCAAGACTAGGACACACTCTTGGAGCTGATTACTTGAAGATGCCATTTAATGGAAACGTTAAAGATTTTAAAGAACAAATTAGAATGGCTGCAAAATCAAAAGTTGTAATGTCTGGTGGACCAAAAGCAAATTCTACTAAAGAATTTTTAAAACAAGTTGAAACTGTGACAGAGTGTGGTGGTCAAGGTTTTGCAATTGGTAGAAATATTTGGCAACACGAAAACCCATTAGCAGTAATTAAAGCAATTAGAGATATTCAACTTGAAGGTAAAGATGTATACTCTGCTCTAAAAAGATTAGAATAATCTTTTCATTTTTTTTTTCTAAATATTATTTTTAATATTATTTTTTATTTAAATTACTATAATATTTCTATTTTTATTATATTTTTTAAACTTATAAAAAACAACACAGATTTAAATAAAAAATATGTTTAATTTTACCTATGGTTAAAAGTACAAAGCAAGATATTATTATAAAAGATCCTTTATACAAACAAATTTTAGTAAAATATAAACATAAAGATATTTTAGATTCTAAGGAAGTACAAAGATTAAGATATATTAAACAAACTTCATTCTCAGATTCAGTATACCCAAGCGCGTCACATTCAAGATTTACTCACTCAATTGGTGTATATCATTTAATGCGAAAAGTATTATCAAATAAATTAAATGTTGTAAGTTCTGAGGATAAAGAAAATTTAATGCTAGCTGGATTACTTCACGATTTAGGACACGGTCCATTCTCACACATTTGGGAAAACATATTTCCAGACTTTGATCACGAAGAAATGACTAGCAGACTTTTATTAAAGATGGGTTATAAAAAAGTTGTAGATATTTTACAAAAAAAACATCCATTCTGGCAATTAATAACATCAACAATTGATATGGACAAATTAGATTACATGGCAAGAGATTCTCATTTTAGTGGAGTTAGTTACGGTGTCGCAGAAGTTGACTTTATTATTCAACACATGTACATTAAAGATAATAAATTAATAATTAAAGCAAGTGCAATTAGTTCTGTTGAAGATTTAATAACGCAAAGAGTTAATCTATTTAAAACTGTATATTTACATAAAACACCAATTGAAAGAGATTTTGTATTAGAAAATATTTTCAGAAGAGTACGTCATTTATTAGAAGAAGGAATTGAAGTAAATATGAATAAAAATTTAAGACCATTTTTTAATAAAACAGATACTGATGAAAACTTTCTTGCATTAAATGATATTGTTGTAATGGCAAATATTTTTGAGTGGTGTGAACATAAAGATAAACTATTATCTAAATTTTGTACAATGTTTACAACAAGAAAAAAGTTTAACGTTAAAAATTTAACACATCATAAAGTTAATAAAACTAAAATTAAAGCAGCGATTAAAAAGTTAGGTTTAGATTTAAAATATCATTACAAAGAAGTATCTATTCCAATTCAAATTATACAAACTCCTATTCATGTAGAGATTGAAGGAAAACTTGTAAACATTGAAAAACTATCTGAATTAATTAAATTCTATAAAACTCAAAACTGGTCAGTTGATTTTGTAATCTATCCAAAAGAAATTGATAAGTTACTTAAAATATAATTAGTTAATTAATCTAATTAAATTATTATTTATGAAGATAGAATAATTTTCAGTATTTGAAATTGTAATTTAGAAAATTGGTTTTAATCTTGATTGATTAAATTGAAGGCCACCAGGAATTTTCCGTTCAAAGAACAGTACTCTAATTGGCTAACTAGGCTTAACTTCTGTGTTCGAGATGAGAACAGGTGTAACCCAAAGCTATATGAACCTTCTAACTATAATAGTTCTAATGCCTTTATAAATACTTACATAGTGTAGCAATCAATTCACACACCTATTATATATCTACACGTAAATAACTAAAAAACTAAATAAATTTCTTATCTTTCAAATAATCAATAATCACTGCGACACATGTACGAGCATCACAATTACAAGTATCTAAAACTAAACTAGGTTTTTTAGGAACTTGATAATCTGAATCAATTCCTGTAAAATTTTTAATTTCTCCTAATCGAGCTTTTTTATACAAACCTTTCACATCACGTTTTTCGCAAACAGCAACACTGCAATCTAAATATATTTCAATAAAATTATTTTTACCAATTAACTTAGAAACATTATCTCTCTCTTTTTTAAATGGAGAAATAAAAGAACAAATCAAATTCTGATTAGCTAAAAATAATAACTTTGTAACTTCTCCAACACGTCTAATATTTTCTACTCTACACTTATCTGAAAATCCCAAATCAGAACAAAGTCCAGTTCGTAACACATCTCCATCTAAAATAAAACTATTTGTACAATAAGTTTCTAATTCCTCTTTTAACTTTTCACCTAAAGTAGATTTACCACTTCCACTTAATCCAGTAAACCACACAACAAAATTCTTATTTTCTCTAGTCATTTTTGAACCTCATTATAATTAAAATGTTGCATTCTATAAATCCAACAACGTTTCCCATAATTTGACTTATACTTTGAATTCTTTATACTTTGGATACTAGGGTGATAAAATTCCCAAACAATTTTTTTAGATTTATAATTAATTTCAAAACACCGTCCACTCTCACTTTGCGTAATTAAAATATTTCCATTATCTAACTTTTGAGATAACCCTTGGGATAAAGAAAAAAACTTATTATCTTTTTTATTCCCATATTCAAATTCAATTTTATTTGTAATTGGATTTAATTCAATAACTCGACTCCAAGAGCGATACCTTCCATTATCCATAATTAAAATATTACCATTCTCTAACATTTCAGGAGAATGTTGTCCTTGAATTTCACCATGTACTTGCTTTTGTGATGTACTCCAAACTATTTTTTTACTTTTTTTATCTAAAATAAAAATCATACTTCCGTGACGAAAAGAAAGTAACCAGTTCCCTTTTTGAAAACGAGAATCAGAACTATTTTTATTTTCAGGAATTATTGATAATGAATTTAAATGATAATAACAATAATGTCCGCCCCACGGAGATTCACGTTTACGTTTTGCAAAATCAAAACTTGGTAACCATTTTAGTTTAGGAATATCAAGTTCAAGCATACTGTGATACTTTTTAAAATCTTTTAAATTATCATACAAACTAAATCGCGACACTTCCATACCTTTCAAATCATACTCCACAATCACATCAAAGTCAACATCACGACCTTTATACATCTTAGTTTCTCTAGTAAATACATAAACTGTGTTATGATCTGAACCAAGTATCTCGTGATGAATAGGTTCATCTTTAATCCATACTTTACTTCCATCTAAATTAAACATTCCCCAAGACTTTTCTTCATAATCCTTTTGAGCAAAATAAAATCCATTATATAATATTCCTAAATATTTGTAATCAAATTCATACTTAACTTTTCCAGTAATTGAATCAATAAATTTTCCATCATAAAATCTTAAACCTTTTTGTACTTTAGACTTATCAAAGATATTTAAACCGGATATTTTTTTATCAAACAAAACTTCATCTGATTTTTCAATTAAATTATCTTCATTAACTTTACTCATCACATCAGACCAGAAACTCATTTTAAATTAATCCTCTATTTATTAATTTAAAATGAGTACCATAAACCATTGGTTTATTTGTATTTGAATTTCTAAACATTGTTTTGACATTCATCATTTTAAATTAATTCTCCTCAGCTAATAACTTATCAATAAAATCTTTATCATATCGAGTCATACGATAAATTTCATCATGAATCTTTCTATCATTTTCTTCTTCCATTTCTTTAAACTTAGGATTATAAAATTCCCAAACAATATTCTTATCACTATCAATCTCAAAAATGTGTCCATCCTCACTCTCAGTAATTAACATATTTCCATTATCTAAATCTTGAAAAAATCCTTGTGAATAAGTAAAAAAATCATCAAACTTTATCTCAGACACAACTTCCATAGTTGCAGGATTAATCTCTACAATTCTAGACCAACCACGATATCGTCCATTATCAAAAATTTCAATATTTCCATCATAATTCATTAAAGCTAAATGTTGTCCTTCTAAATTCCCTTCAATTTGATCAAAAATACCGCTCCATAAAACTTTCTTTGTATCTTTATCTAAAATAAAAGTCATACTACCATGCCGAAAACTTACAATCCAATTTCCAGGTTTAAAAGCTGGATGAAAATCTTTCATTTTATTATCTGGAATTATTGAAAATGCATTCATATGATAATAATCATGTTCAGCTCCCCAAATAGATGTATTCTTTTCATGGTCTTCTGGTAATATAATATTAGCTGGTTTATCTAACTCAAGTTCACGATGAAAACTTTGAATCTCAATAAGATTATCAAACGTTGACCATTTAGTTAAAAATGTTCCATTCTTATCAAACTCAAAAAGCACATCAAATTCAACATTACGCCCATTGTACACTTCCATTTTTTTAGTCATCACAATCACAGTATCATAATCAGACAGATAAATCTCATGATGAATTGGAATATCTTTAATCCACACTGGAGTTCCATTAAAATAAAACTTTCCAAAACGCATTGTTTCATATCCTTCTTGCGCATAATAAAATCCATCTTCATCAATAATACTTAAATAATTAAAAGACCAATTTTTAATTTGATTTCCTTCCATATCAATTAGAATTCCATTATATAAATTATAACCAGAACTAATCTTATCAGCTAAAATAATATTTCCTCCAATTCTAGATTCATCATAATCAGGTAATGTAAAACCAGATTTAAAATCAAAATAAAACCAACTAGCACCAGCAACACATAAAAGTAAAACTGGCATAATATAGAATTTATATTTTTTACAAAAAAACCAAACTTTATATTTAAAAAATCGAATAACGACAGCAAATAAAAGTGTCACAATCCCTACAAGCCACGACCAAAGCGAAGAAATTAAGTATCCTCCAGTTCCTGGGTCAATATATCCAAAAAGATTTGGAATTAAAAAAATAAAACTTAAACTTGCTAAAACTTTTCTCATAAGAATATATGTACTCTTTTTTATATAAATATTTGTTATAAATTTATATCTTATAAAATATAAATTTATGAAAATCTAATATATGAATCAAGTAATCTTTCAAGCTTTTTAATAGGTTCTAAACTCTTATCATTATTAATATTATTTTTATCTAAAATAAAAAATAAAGCATCCCCAATTCTTCCTTTTAAAGTATACTCAACGTTCTGTATTTTATAAACAGCTTTAAAGCTACGATCTTCCATTTTTGAAAGAGTAAACTTTGTATTTTCTTCCATTTTTTCACTCCACTGATAAATAGCTAAGTGACTTGATTCTTCTCTACTTCCTCCAAAAATAGGCATAACAAAATTAGTTTCGTCTGAAGACCTAGAAAAGTATCTTTGGTTAGGATTAATATTATTGAAACTAGCATTAGTTCTCTTAAAACTTTTTCCAGGAGAGATTCTATTATTTTCTGATATTTTCCGTAAACTCATACTTATAGATTTGATTTTCAGATTTATAAACTTATCGGTAAAAATTTAACAAATCAGTAGTAACAATAAAATGTTTATAATTGATGATAATGTATAGTTACACATTCGAACACGAAAAAAAGAAAAAACATAACTCAAACATATAAAGAATAAACTAAAAAGTATAACAATATGCGAAGCCAAATTCGCCTCCTTTCAAACATCGTTTTCAGATTTTTTCAAGAATGCTGAAATTCAGACCCCCGATTATAGCATCGCTATATCGGTTAGTGTCTTAATTTTAGTATTATTGGAATAATATGGAAACTCCACAAAGTGAGGAGCAAAACTATTAAAGATACTCATAAAGAATTAACAACTTCCATTAAAACTTTATTAACAACTTGCGGTTTCGCAGTCCCCTTAGTCTCACGCATAATAACACCTACAATAAAATTTAATGATTTAGTATTTCCATTCTTATGATCTTCAACAGCCTTAGGATTATCAGAAAGCGCCTTACGAACAAGTTCTTCAATTAAACCATCATCTTGAACTTGAATTAAATTATTATCATCAATATACTTAACAACATCAAACTTTTCAGAATATAACTTTTCAAGAACTTTTTGAGCAGTAGTATATGCAATTTTATCAGCACCAAGTAAATCAATCAAAGAAATAATCTCTTCCTTAATATCCTTTTTCTCTAAATCTGAAAAGTTTTCTTTTGCATAATTTAATACTCTAGGTATCTCACGACGTAAAAATAACCCAACTTCACGAGGATTTAATTTCTTATCTAAAGCATGTTCAAAAATCTCAGTTAAATATAGATTTGAAACAAGTACTTCAATATCTTCTTTCTTCAAATCAAACTTTGAATATTTTTCACGCTTTGCAGCAGGCAACTCTGGGATTGTAGCACGAATTTCTTCAATCATTTCATCAGAAACATTTAAATTAGGTAAATCTGGTTCTGGAGTAAATCTATAATCTTGAGCATTTTCCTTAGAACGCATAAACTGAGTTTCATCAGTTTCATCATTGTAACGTCGCGTTTCTTGTAAAATAGGTTTCCCAGCAGCACACAATTCTCTTTGACGTAAAACCTCTGCATTAGCGGCAGCGACAATATTTGTAATAGAATTTACATTCTTAATTTCAACACGTTTAAAACCAGATTCCTTAACAGAAACATTAACATCTGATTTAATACCATACTCCATATTAATACAATCTAAATATTTCAAAACAAGAATAAATTCTTTAAGCCAATCACGAAGTTCAGAAGTTGAACGAAAATCTGGAGCAGTTACAAACTCAGCAAGCGGAAAACCAGAACGATTATAATCTAATTCTCCAGTAACAGGATCCCATGCTGCAGGATTTTCTTCAATATGATTCCCCTCTATTCGAACTCCTAGAAACTCCCCACCAACTGTAGTAGTTTCAACTTGACCACCGGACACAGTTCTTTGAAAACCTGTAGGCATATCTGGCCACGTGTAATGTTTTCTCTGAAAATTTGTATGTTTAGTTGCACGAGCACCAACAGCAAGTCCAATCTTAATAACTTTTCTCAAAGCAGCAGCATTTGTAAGCATAGGTTTTGAACCTGGTTGCCCTGTACAACGCGGACAAATATGTGAATTCACAACTGATTCTTTAGTTGGAACTTTACAATCACAGAATAATTTTTCTTTAGTGTTTAAGTGAACATGAATTTCAAGTCCAATCATAACATCTCTATCTTTATCAACATTACTAGTATAATCAATAGGATTATTAGTACTACTTTTAGTACTTTCATTAATAGTATTTTTATCAATATCTTGACTCATAAAAATATCAATATATCTACATTTATATATGTTATCAAAAATTTCAAAAAAATAATCATAAAATACAATAAATTCAAATACAAAAATTTAAATACTTATAAAATAATATATTTATATGAAATTACAATTATTTAATTTTCTTAGGAGGGAAACAATATTTTCAAATGAAAAATTTAAAATAACAAAAAATAAAAATATAAAAGAAATTAATGATTTAGATAAATATGAAAATTTTATTTCAAAAAAAATATCTT
>JABSQY010000037.1 GCA_013215525.1 Nanoarchaeales archaeon
AAAACAACTTGATACTTTATCGGAAAAAACTAAAATGCTTGAGGGGATTTATTCTTCTAACCTTGTTGATTTAGGGGATTTGAAGAAGAGTGTGCTGGAGAAAGCGTTTACTGGAAAACTTTAGTTTTTTTCTTTTCTTTTGGATTTTTTCTTTTTTTTCTTTTATATTTATTGGAGTTTATTCTTTTCTTTTTTTGGTTTTGAGGCAGGCTCATTGCTTTTTTTATTTTCGTATTCTTTTGATGTCTTTTTGGGTGCTTTAGGTAGGTTTATTGGCTGTGTACTTTTTGGCTGTGTGCTTGGTTTTTACTGCGCATTTTCACCTATTATTTCATCGCTACTATTATATGTCGTTCTTTCGCTCTCTTCTCACCTTTTCACTCCGCGCATTTTGATGTTGTTATAGTTATTGTAGTTTAGTTCGTTTGTTAAATAACTCTGTGCTTTATCTGTGCTTATTGTAGTTATGTGCAATAATAGTTTTTCTTTGTTGTTCCCTATCACTGCGCATTTTCATTTTTGTTTGTAATTCGTCGCTGCGCATTTTCATACTTAATTTCAATATATCTTAAATTCGTGGACTTTATGTAGTTTTTAGTACATTATAGTGTTGCGCATTTTCATTTTTGTTTGTAATTCGTCACTGCGCATTTTACCGTAACCTTTAAATATTTAGATTGATTTTTTAAATTATGAAAAAAATTGATCCTAAAAAATTTTCTAAATCTAAAACTGACAAAGCAGGAAAAGTTTTAGCAAAAGATGGAGATTATGATGAAAAAAAATTTGACGCTATTGATGTTTTAGATAATTGGCGTGCTGCTCATTCTTATCCTATGCATATTTTTAAGATGCGTTTGAAAAAAGTTTCTGAAAAAATTGATGACGAAGCAATTTCTGTACAAAGATTAAAACGTGTTCCATCTATTTTAAAAAAATTAACTAGGGAGTATGAGGGGAGAAAAGCAACAATGAATTTAACTCAAATGCAAGATATTGCTGGTTGTCGTACTGTTATGTCAAATTTAGAGTTAGCTAATAAATTATATGAGGATGAGTATTTAAATAGTGATTTAAAACATAAAAAAGTTAATGAAAAAAATTATAATTTGAATCCTAAAAGTGATGGTTATAGAGGAATTCATTTAGTTTATAAATATCATAGTGATAAAAATAAAGAAGACTTTAATGGCTTATTAGTTGAAATACAAATAAGATCAAAAATTCAACATATATGGGCAACTTCTGTGGAAACTGTGGATTTTTTTACTAAACAAGCAATAAAATCTAATGAGGGGGAATATGACTGGGTATTTTTTTTCAAATTAGTTAGCTCTGCTTTTGCAAAACTTGAGGGTTGTCCAATTATTGAAGGAACTCCTTATGATGAAAAAGAATTATATTTAAAAATAAAAGAATTTGAAAAAAAACTAAATGTAATTACTCGTTTAGAAAAATGGGGTTCATCTTTAAAATACTTTGAAAAAATAAGTGATAAACATAATTCAAAATTTTTTTTACTTCAATTAGACACAATACAAGACACACTTAATATTACTTCCTATAAAAAAAATCAAGAGGAATTTGCACTTAAAGATTATGCTATAGCTGAAAAGAAAGTAATTAATAGAGATGAGTATGATATTGTTTTAGTTGGAGTTGATAATTTAAAAGACTTGAAAAGTGCTTACCCAAATTATTTTATTGATACTCGTGAATTTTTAAAATATTTGAAAATATTTATTAATAAATATTAATATTTTTCTTTATTATTAAATAAATTTTTATAATTTGTAATTTATTTTTTTAATTGAAGTAATTTTATTTGGTTACAAAACTATATAAATGTTAATTTGTCTTATTTTAATTATGAATGAGACAGAAACTCGTGACAAATTAATTAATCCTAAATTATTACAGTGTGGTTGGGATGTATCTTCTAGAGATACTAGATTTGCATTTGTTAAACCAGAGTTTGTTATCACAAAACCACAATTAAATAAACCTAATTCTAAAGCGTTATATGTAGATTATGTTCTATCTCATAAAGGTAAAAAAGTAGCTGTTATTGAAGCTAAAAAGGTTGGATGTCATCCTACTGAAGGTTTAAGGCAGGCTAAGAAGTATGCTGAGATGATGAATTTGAGATTTGCTTATTGTACTAATGGGGAAAGAATTTATTTGTTTGATATGCAGGCTGGAAAAGGGGAGTATGTAGATAGTTATATGTCGCCTGATGAGTTATATGATGAGAATTATCCTAAATACACTCCAAATCAATTAGTTACAATTAAAGAGAACTCAACTCAAATTCAAAATTTAACTGATGTTGACTTTTGGAAAAATAAATTTAACTCAGTTATTAAAGGAAGTAAATTTGAACCTAGATATTATCAAGAGAATGCTATTAATAATACACTTGATGCCATTGCTGAAGGTCATAAAAGAGCTTTATTAACTCTTGCAACTGGAACTGGTAAAACTGTTATTGCTTTTGAACTTGCTTGGAAATTATTTAATTCACGTTGGAATTTAAATCGTGATTCTAAAAGACAACCTAGAATTTTATTTTTATCACATAGAAACATTTTAACAAATCAAGCTTTTAATTCATTTTCGGAATTTGATGAAAATTGTTTAGTTAGAATTAAACCTGAAGAAATTAGAAAAAAAGGAAAAGTTCCAAAAAATGGAAATGTTTTTTTTACAATTTTTCAAACTTTTGTTAGTGGAGAAGAAAATAAACAACATTTTGGACAATATGATAAAGATTTTTTTGATTTAATTATTGTTGATGAGTGTCATGCTGGTGGTGCTAATGATGAAAGTAGTTGGAGATTAATTTTAGAATATTTCTCGCCAGCAGTCCAAATTGGTCTTACTGCAACTCCAAAACGTGATGTGAATGGAGACACTTATGATTATTTTGGAAAACCAGTTTATACTTATTCTTTAAAACAAGGAATTGAAGATGGTTTTTTAACACCATTTAGAGTAAAATCTGTAATTACAAACTTTGATGAATATTCTCACTCATCTACTGATAAAGTTGTTCAAGGAGAAGTTGAAGAAGGTAAAACTTACAAACAAAATGAATTAAATAAAAAGATTACTGTTACTGATGTTGAACTTTATAAATTAAAATTATTATTAAAAGATATGAATCAAGAACAAAAAACAATCATTTTTTGTAAAACTCAGAGACATGCTTTAGATGTTGTAAATGTTATTAATGATTTTAAAGATTCAAATAATTCTGATTACTGTGTACGTGTTACTGCTGATGATGGAAAAGACGGAGAATATTTTTTAGAACAGTTTCAAGATGATGAAAATTCAATTCCAATTATTTTAACAACTTCTAGAAAATTATCTACTGGTGTTGATTGTAAAAATGTTCGAAACATTGTACTTATGAGGGAAGTTTCTTCTATGGTTGAGTTTAAACAAATTATTGGACGTGGTACAAGGTTATTTGAGGGAAAGAAATATTTTACAATTTATGATTTTGAAAAAGTTTGTTCTAAATTTAATGATCCTGAGTGGGATGGTGAAATTCCTGAACCTGAAACAGTTAATGAGAATAGTAAGTTTAAATCTAAAAACTATGATTTAGATGAGAAGAAACATACTGATAATGTTATGGAGGATGAGGTTGTGTATGGAAAACCAAAACAAATTATCATTGAGTTATCGTCTGAAAGAAGAATACAGATTGACCATATAATTACTACAACTTATTTAGATTCTAATGGTAATCATATCTCATTTGAAAAATTCTTACAAAATTTATATGGTGAATTGCCAGATTTTTTTAAATCTGAAACTGAATTAAGAAAAATTTGGTCAAATCCTAAAACTAGAGAAGACTTATTAATTAAATTAGAAAATAGTGGTTATAATATTGAAAATTTGAAACAAGTTCAAGAGATGTTAAATCAAAATGATTGTGATTTATTGGATGTACTAGAATTCATTAGTTTTAATAAAAAGACAATTACAAGAAAAGAAAGAGTTAAAGTTTCAGAATTTAAAATATTTAATAATTTAAATACTAATGAAAAAGATTTTATTCAATTCATTTTAGATAAATATATTGAACAAGGAGTTTTAGAATTAAATAATAACAAATTAGTTGATTTAATTAATTTAAAATATAATCAAATTGCTGATGCAAATAAAAAATTAGGTGATACTAAAAATATTAGAAAATTATTTATTGATTTTCAAAAAGATTTATATCTTGAAAATTAATTAATATTAATCATTTGAGTTCATTGAACTTAATCTATCATTGTAATTACTTTCTTCTTGTTTTTTATATATTAAATCTATTAGTTCTATATAATATGCTGAACTCCATAACTGTGCTAGATTTCCTTGCGCATTCTGGCTCTTTGCTTGCGAGATTTCACTACTATATCCAATTGTTCCAAGTTCTAGTATATCTTTTGTTGAACTTTCAATTATCTTATCTATTATATCTTTATACTTTCTAGGATTAAGTTTATGTAATACAATTGCTGTTAGATTGTTTATCCAATACCAACTATCTCCGTTGTGATAAGATTTGTCGTTTTGTCCGGAGTATGTGTCCACGAAATCTTTATTTTTATTATCTAAACTACTAATTCCTCCCCAAGTTGTTTGAAGTCTTTCTAATGTGTTATCAAAGATTGCTTCCCATTCTACATTGTCAAATAACTTATCATAAAAGTAATACATTAAAAATACGTTTGATGTTATTCTTGTTTTTTCAATATCATCGTATAAAAATCCATTTTTATAATATTTATTTTTTAAATTTTGTTTGAAAAAGTTTTCAAGTACTAAGTAATTATGTTCTTCAGATTTTTGATTTAATACTCTTGAAAGTTTTTCTAATGATGATAAGAATCCTAATAATTGAACTTGTACATCTAATGGGAAATTAATTTTAATTGTGTCCATCCATGAGTCACCTTGATTAACTATTAATAAATCATTTTTTACATCTCTGTGAGTATCAAATAAACAAGTAAATGATTCATCTAATTTTTCAAATATTTCTCCTAGTTCAGACCAGGATACAAATCGTTTTAATTGTTTTCTATGTTCTAATACTCTTATTAAATCGTGTAATCTTTTTCCTAACCAGAATAATCCATCAGGACTTTTTAATGCTCCTTTCTCTTGTATTCTTTTAATTAGTCCACATTCTTCAATTAAGTTTATATATTTAAATACTAAATCTTTAACTCTTTGATATTTTTTATTGTTTATGTCTGCATTTAAACTTGCTAACTCGTCACGTGTCCACACTTGGTTAAACCAAAAGAAACCTGCCTTTCTACCTTTTTTTAGTTTGAATGTTTTATATGAATTTTGAGAAAAATTGTATGCTAAGTTTATATCTTTATTTTCTAATAAATCCGTCCATTTGAAATATTTATCTTTTTTTCTTTCTATTGTTTTTTTTATATTTTCAATTACTTCATCTTCACTAAATCCAGAACTTATAAGTATTTTCTTACTTGAATTTGGTTTTATTTTTACTGATTGAAATATGAATAAATTTTCATCATTTGGGTTTCTTGATTTTGAATAGTTATACTCTTTTTCAACCCATTTATCAATTATTTCAATATCACAATATGATTTATCGATTGCTATATATATTTCATATTCTTTTTTTGTATCATTTGATTTTTTATTTATATTTTTATTATATTTTATAATAGTATAACTATCTTTATCATAAATTTTGTAGTGTCTGTTTTCTGTGTCGTAATCATTTAATTCTCTACAATCTAATTCTAATATTATTCTTGAATTTTTATTTGAGTTTGAGTATTTAATTGTGTTAAATCTTGAGTATTCAAATGTTTCAGATGTTAACTCTTTACTATCATTTGTTTTTGAAACTCTTACAACTTTACTTAATTTATGTTTAACCTCAACTAGTTCAGATTTGTTTTCTAATTTAAATTCATCAATAGTTTTGTATAAGTTTTCATTTTCGTTATGTTCAATTACTTGTCCTTGGAACTTGTCTGTGTTTTTATCAAATCCAAAATTAATCCACGAGTTGTTATTTGTTGAATTTGTTGATAATATAAAGTTTAAGTTTTCATCAGTTGATTCACATGTTTTGTATTCAATGTTTTCTGGAGTTATGTATTTTATTTTTACCATTTTGATTTATTTATTAGTTATGTTCTCCATGTTTATGTTTATTATTTTTGTTTTTACTATTTTTATTTAATGCAATTTCATATGCTTTGATATAATTGTCAACAAAGATTTTCCAATCATATTTTAATGCTGTAACTTTTGCAAACTCTCTTTGAAGAATTTGGGATTTTTGATTTCTTTTTAATTGGTCATATAATAGTTCATATAATTTTTCAACTTGTCTTTTTTCATTTAGTTGAGTTCTTTTTAAAACCATAACTGCTGGATTAAAGTCTCCATAACTTCTTTGTATATGTTTACCAAAACCGGACATGTCTGATGTGATTGTAGGAACTGCATAACTTATAGATTCAAGTGGCGTGTATCCCCATGGCTCGTAGAATGATGGGAAAACTCCTAAATCAAATCCTGAGATAAATTCATAATATTTTTTATTTATTACTCCATCATTTCCATCTAAATATTTTGGAACTAATATATTAAATACTTTATCCCCTGGACAATTTTGAAGTCCATTTTTTTCTAATTCATTTAAAATTTCATGGTTACAAATACAATGAGTTTTTAATGGAATTTCATCAACTTTATTTAAATTAATAGTTTCATAATCTCCAATTGGAACTAAGAAAAAATTAATTAATGTAATTTCACTATCTTCACTAATTAGTTGATCATTTAATTTTGATAAAGATTTTATATAAATATCAAATCCTTTATTTTTAAATTCATTTCTTCCAGAAGTGTAGAATATTTTAGTTTTATCTACATTAAAATTAGGAATTTTACTAAAAATATTTTTTAATAATTGATTTGTATTTTTTCTTGATTTATAATATTTAGAATTTAATATTTCTAAATCAGTTATTTTTTCATTATTAAATCCATTGTATAATAATATATCTGCACTTTTTGAGTAAAAAAAACAAGCTTCTTGATTTGTCGTATTACTTACAGTTGTGAAACAGTCACAAATATTTGCAAGTGCCTTTTCTGTTTGGTGTTTAGTTGAAACTCCCATTTTGTAACTATATTCATTTGGATCTAAAGTTTGAATTTCATCTACAAGATTAATATTATTTTGTGATAAACTTCTTCCAAGTATTGTTGCGTGTGTTGTAAATATTGTTTTATATTTACTATCTCTCTTTTGTGTTTTATTATTATGATTTTGTTTATTTGAATTAAGGTTTGTATAAAATATTGCTCCTCCACTCATCCATTCGTGCGCGTGAATTAAAACTTTGTCCTCTGGTTGTGTAATTTGTTTAGATATTTCTTCAATTACTTTACCACAACACCAAGACCACAATATAGCTTCATCAAAATCGTACCAGTCTGTATTTAGTGAATCTATTTTATAATGTTCCCACAATTTTGATTTAATATTATTTATGTTTTGCGAATATCCTAAGTATTCAACTAAGATTACATTTATTTTTTCATTAAATTTTGATGTACCGTATACAAAGTTAATTCCAATTGAATTTAATATTTCATTTGCTTTTTGCATCTTATCATTCATTGGTTTTTTAATAAAATAATTTTTAGAATTTTCAATAAAAGGTCCAACTTGGTAATAATTTTTAATTTTAGAATTGATTACATTTTCTTTTGATGTAATTACTGTGTAAATACCTCCAACTTTGTTACAAATCTCCCAAGAAATCTCAAATAAAGTTGTTGTATTTTCCATAAATATATTATATATTTAATTAAGTTAAGTGTTTATTTTAATTTATTAGTTAAGAATGAGTGATATAAGTTATATTATAGAATAATTATTATGGAAAAAACATATTTTATTGGAGTTGATATTGGTGGAAGCCGAATTAAAGCTGTAATTCGTGATGATAATTCAATTTTAAAAGAAAAAATAATTAATACTAATTCTAACTTAGATAAAGATATAATTATACAAAGTATAATTAATTTAATTCAAGATTTATTTAATTTTGTCGAATTAGATAAGAATAATAATTCACATGTTTGTTGTATAGGTGTTGGCGTTCCAGGGATATTTGAAGAAAATGGGAAAATAATCAATTTACCTAATTTGTCTGTTTTGAATGGAGTTAATTTTTCTAGTATTTTTAAAGAAGAATTTGGTTCAAATATAAAGGTTAAAATTGTAAATGATGCAACATTACCTTTTTATTATTATAAAAGTTTAAATGATGTTGAATCGAAAAATATTTTATTTTTAACTTTAGGAACAGGTATTGGCTCTAGTTTGTGTTTAAATGGGAATTTACATACTTCTAAATTTAATTCTACTGAAATTTCTAGATGTTATATGTTTGGAGATAAAATTTGTGAAGATTTGATTTCTGAAAAATATTTGTTAACTGATTTAGATGGAAATCTTGAAGATAATAAAGATAAGATTAAATTTGATTTTTATGGGAAAAACCTTGGTTTAGTTATTTCAAATTTACATAATGTTTTAGGTTTTGATAAAGTTGTGTTGAGTGGTGGAATATGCAAGTTTGAAAAATATTTTTATTCTGATTTAGTTTCAGAGTTTGAAAAGAAAAGTTATTTTAAAGCTTGCGATGTTGAAATATTAAAAAATGTTGATGATTTAGAGATTGGCGCAGTTGGTGCTAGTTACTTATTTGATTAAATAGTATAACTATTTATTTATAAAATATATGTCAAATTATTATTTTATTTTATACTTAGATGTTTTTTATTTGATATAACTTTTTTACCAGTTTTTTCTTCTAGTTCTAGTATAGCGTTTTTAGATATATTACCTCCACTTATAGCATCAGATTTTAGTTCATCAAAACCGTCTTAATTGTTTGCTTGTGTAATTTCAGTTGTTGCTTTTTCTCCGAGCATTGAGAAAATTAATTCTAAATCAGTCACGTGGTCACGAAGATTTTGTTTTGATTTTTCATTTATATCTTTTAATTGTTTATGTTCTTTAATATCTACTCCAAATGTTGCTTTACTAATCTCATTAGTTAATATAGCATAATCTTGTTTTTTCGAGATTCCTCTGTTTGTCCATTCATCTGTTAAATCCTGTCTTATTGCGATACCTCTAAGTCTTTTGTCAATCCAATTTTTTGGATAACCTTTCATTTCATAGTATTGTTTAACTCTATCTTGCGCGAGTTCAGGATTTTCAATTTCATCAATTCTATCTTCTCCTAATTGTGCGAGCCATTGTTTAAATGGTTCTGCTTTTAGTGATGGTATTGATTGTATTAGTCTAAAAGCTCCTTTAGTAGATATACAACTTATCTTTTGAATTCCTCCTGGTGTTTCAATTGGAAGGGGGGTGGCAATTTGCCCCTACCCTTGTTTAAAACCTTCATCTCTTCTACGCATATCTTTAATGTATCCACTTGGATTCTTTGAATTAGTTAAAATTTCAACAATGTCTGCTGCCACATACCACCACTCATCATTGAACCAAGTACGACGAATGTTTTTATCTTCAAAAATTATTAGTTTATTATTTTTATTTATCATTTGGTTATTATTGTTTATAAAATTAGAATTATTTTAAACTATATAAATTTGAAGTTTCATTTTATGATTTTTATAATATTTAAGTTTCAATATCAAGTTGATTAATTAGTTTTGGTAAAGCTAATGCAAACTAATAATTTATTTTCATCCAGATTAAATCTTCTGACTATCCCCAACTAAATGAGAAGTTGAAGTAGTTTCAGTTCCAAAGATAAAATTACTTGAAATAATTCCAAAAAATAAAATTGAAGAAATTTTTAATATTTCATTCATTTTTGTACATCCTCCTTTTCTTTTATAAAAAGTTTTTTCGCTTCAATAATATTTTTATAATATTCATTTGTTTTATCTCCTTTGTAAAAATGTTCATAAACATCTTCTAAAAATTTAAATAATTCTTCAAAGAATTGATAACCATCTTCATACTCGTAATTTGGTTCATACTCTCCAGTAAAAATTTTATTTTTATCTAAGATGGGATGACTTCTATAATGAAAAATTATTTTTAACTTTAATACATTCTATATAATCTTTCATATCATAAAAGTCAATTGTACGATTCAAATTAAAATTCGTGAATAAATCTAAAATACCAATAGAAAATTTATCAAATAAATTAAAATTTAAATCTACATCTAAATAACCACTATAATTTTCAACTTGAAATTTAAATTTATATATAATAAGCCCATCATAATAGTTCATCAAATTACTATTATCATAAATAATTTTTAGATTGTTCATTGCAAAATACCTCTCACATAAACATTTCCTTCATTTTTACTTGCTTTTTGATAAGTTTTTGATAACAATGCATTCACTCCAGTAGTGTCGGAATATCTTGCGTACAGTTGTTTTGTGTCTGTAACTAGCAGGCTTTTTTCGAGCGCTGTGTTGTTTGAATTCTGAACGGAATTCAAACCTGTTGCTAGAATATTTGAACTACAAAAAATAAAAACAATAAATAAACTAATTAATTTGGTAAAATTTAATTTATACATATTAATTTTATATTTTTAATTGTTTTAAACATTTGTTTTAATTGAATCAAAACTATTTAATTATTAATTAAATTTATATATCTTTAGGTACTTATATATATATGAACAATCTTACAAAAGAATTAATTTTAGAAAATATTTCTATTAATTCTAATAAAATTAAAAAATTTGGTGTTAATAAGTTAACATTATTTGGATCTTTTGCGAGAAATGAACAAACTGAAAACTCAGATATTGATTTTTTAGTTGATTTTGATGATACTAGAGGTTTATTTGATGATTATATGGGATTATCTTTATACCTTGAAAAATTATTTAATAAAAAAGTAGATTTAGTAAAACCACATTTAGTTAGAGAAGAATTAAAATCATATATATTTGATGGAGTTTTACATGAAACGAGAATATAAATTATTTCTTAAAGATATTATTGAAAATATTGACATTATTGAATTATTTACAGAAGATATGACTTTTGAGGATTTTAAATCTGATTTAAAAACTATTTATTCTGTGACAAGAGCGTTAGAAATAATTGGTGAGGCTTGTGGACAAGTAAATGAGGAAATTAGAGAAAAATATTCTAACATTCAATGGGCTGAAATTCGTGGATTTAGAGATAAAGTAATTCATAAATATTGGGGCGTTGATTTAGAAATTGAATGGTCTGTTGTTAAAGATAAATTATCTGAATTAAAAATTCAAATTAATCATATTTTAGATAATGAGAAATGATATAATATATATTAATCTTATTAATTAATTTTCTCTTATATCTTCATATTTACATTTGTATGCAAGTTCAATGTATTCTTTTACCATTCTGTGCGTGTTAAAATAACTTCCTGAGTTTCCTATTGCTAGTTTCATTTCTCCTACCCATTGATTTGAATAGTTACAATAAAACTTTGGAATAATTTTATATTCTAATGTGTTAAAAAAGTCATCTTTGTTTGTTATTGGAAATCCTCCTCCATTCATTTGATAACTCTCAATTGCCCAACCATCTAGCTTTGAGAAATGTAGACAACCATTTACAACTGCTTTCATTCCTGATGTTCCTGATGCTTCGTTTGGTAGTGTTGGCGTATTTAACCATAAATCGCAACCTGATATTAATTTTTTTGCAATATCAATATCATAATTTTCTAAAAATGCGATTTCAATTTTACCATTTAATTGTTTTGATTTTTCAATTACTCTTTGCATAATTCCTTTTCCTAAACCATCATTAATGTGAGATTTTCCTGAAAATATAAATTGTACTTTACCTTTTAATTTAATTAATTGTTCAATATTTTCAAATATTAAATCTGCTTGTTTGTATTTTACAAACCGTCTTGCAAAACCTATAGTTAATACATCTTCTTTTAATTTTGCCCCAGTTATATTTTTTTGGTTTACAAATTCTATCATTTCATTCTTTGCTTCTTTATGCGCTTGTAATAATTCATTGTCTGGAATTTGAAATACTTTTTTTAAATTGGTATTATCTTTACGCCAACCATGTATATACTTATCAAATAGTTTTTGTATTGATTTGTGCGCCCA
The DNA here is from genome assembly GCA_013215525.1 of Nanoarchaeales archaeon. Classification (GTDB taxonomy): domain Archaea; phylum Nanobdellota; class Nanobdellia; order Woesearchaeales; family UBA583; genus UBA583. The sequence continues at coordinate 12,210 of JABSQY010000037.1, forward strand.
CGTCTCTGTGTGGATTCCGTTTGTTATTGAATGAATTTGATATTCTGGAAACATTTGTTTTGTAATTTCTCCATGTTTTTTTGATACTGCATTTATATGATTTGAGAAACTCATTGCAAGTTTTGTTGTATTTAACATATCAAATCCTGCTAACTTTTTTAATTGATGTGGAATTAAATGCGTAGATTCTTGTATTGAATTATATATTTCATTATATTCAAATTTGTCGTGTCCAGCTGGAATTGGAGTGTGTGTTGTAAATATACATTTTTCTCTAACACAATGTTCGTCCCAATCATTTGTTTTTTGTCCGTGTTCTCTGTATAGTTCAAGTGTTAGAAATGAGCTGTGTCCTTCATTCATGTGGAATTTTTCTATTTTGTCTTCGCCAATTTCTCTTAGTGCTCGAACTCCACCTATACCTAAAACTATTTCTTGATATAATCTATTTCCTTGATATAATTTGTTTGTTATACATTGTGCCCAATCTGGATTTTCATTTAAATCTGTGTCAAGATAATAGATTGGTATTGTATATCCATCACATCCTTTTTGTTCATATCTCCAAATTTTTACTTTTATATCTTCACCATTTATATTTACGCAAACTTGTTTATTTATATCAGTTAGAATTTTTTGGAAATCCCAAGTATCTTCACTTTCTTTTTGATAATTGTTTTCTATTTCTTGTTTAAAAAATCCTTTTTTGTACAATAAAGTTACTGCGCATAAAGGTACTCTTAAGTCCGCCATTGCTTTGATTGTATCTCCAGCTAAAATACCTAGTCCACCGGAAAATGTTTTCATTTGATTATTTAATCCAATTTCAGCTGAGAAGTATGCAAACTTTTTTTTCATAATTATTTTTAGTTTTTTTGTTATTTATTATTCTATCATTACTTTGAAATTAACAATATGTAATTGTATAGATATAATATGATTATTATCTTATTTATTGTAATTAATAATCTAAAGATTTATAACTAATTATTATATATAATATTTATGTATTTAAAATTAAAACCTATATTATTTGAACAAACTTATTTTTATTGGTTTTTAAAAGAAGAACGGAGTCTTATAAATAAATTTAATCGTACAACTGGTAAAACTTTAACAGATGAACAATGGCATCAGTCAGTTATGGAGGTTGAACATGTTTCACTTTTAATTAAAAAATATATATCTGAAACTTATAATTTTGATGAAATTACTGTTAAAAATGAACAAATTCAAATTGAAAAAATTATAACTGATATTTTCAAACAATTAAAAATGTATATAATTATTAGTCGTACTGATGGTATTGATGATTTCACTAGTAAAAATATAATTAAAAATGATAGTATTTTATATAAAATTAAAAATGTTATTCTTCCTAAAAAATATTTTTCTTCAAAAAAAGAGTTTAATACTGATAAATCTTTAAGTTTTATTTCCTCAAACCTACATTTTTCAAAGTATGGTTTATGCCGTGACTATTCATTATATTTTTTAACAATTTTTCAATTACTTGGTTTTGAATTAGATAAATTTACAATTGTCATTTTACCCGGTCACATGATTAATAGATATATTGGAAAAAATTTTCAATTAAATATTGAATCAATGAATGAACAATGGAAATTGTATAATTTATTTATGCCTAATTCTTATTATCTTGAAGAGTACAAATTAATGGATGGAGTTTCAGAAAAAACTGGTTTTTTACAAAATGGATCAGATAAACTAATTCGGGCTCAATTTTATTATAATTTTGCTAATTTATTATTTCATCATTTTAAAGATTATGATATGGCAAAATTAAATTATGAATCTGCTATAAATTTAATTCATACGGATGCTTTTTTTTATTTTAATTATGCGAATTTATTAGCTACACATTTTAAATCAGAAAAAACAATCCCCTATATTATTAAACAATATAAAAATTTTTTAAAATATGCAATATGTTACGACGATGAGACAAAATCATATGTTATCTTTGCTAATACATTTTTGAGAAGATATGATTCTGAGAGTAATGTTGAAACTGATTAATATTGTTTAAAGTTTACTAAATTATATAAATGATTAATTTACTTTTATTATTATGAATATAGATAAAAGATATCAAAGAAATATTAACTTACTTATATTAAATTTATTTTTTCAAGGATTTATTCTAGGTTGGGTTGTAATTCAAGTTTTATTTTTTCAAAACTTAAATTTAAATTTTTCTCAGATTAGTATTATCTTCTTAGTTTTATCTTTAACAATTTTAATTTGTGAGATTCCAACTGGAATTTTAACAGATTTTCATGGAAGGAAAAAAAGTATTATAATTTATGGAGTTTTTATGGTAATAGTTACATTTATGTATACTTTAAGTTCTAATTTTTATTCTTTATTGTTTGTTGTTGCTTTCCATGGACTTGGTGTTAGTTTTGTTTCAGGAACTATTTCTAGTTTTTTATATGAATCTTTAAAAAAATTAAATAGAAAATCAGAATATAAAAAATATATTTCAAAAGCTCATTTATTTTTTGCAATTGCAAGTATTATTACAGGTTTTACAATTCCTATTATTTTTAAATATAATTCACATTATCCATTTTATATTGGTACTTTTTTTGCTATATTATTATTAATTACATCTTTTTTTTTATTTGAAGAAGTTAAAGTTATTAAAAAGAATAAGTCTTTTGAAAAAAGTTTTATTAAAAAGATA
>JABSQY010000038.1 GCA_013215525.1 Nanoarchaeales archaeon
ATGTCAAAAACTAATGTATCATTCATATTATATTTATAAAGATAATTTGTACTATTTATATGTTTTGATTAATTTACAAATATAACTTATTATTTTATCCAAATATTCTAAACACATATATTAAATAATATATACTTACAATTAATATTAAAATACCTGAAACTCTATTTATAATATTTGAATATTTTGTTAAAAACATTATTATTAAATCTGTTTTTACTTTTGAGATTATTGCAAACAATAACAATGGAGCAGATATTCCAATTCCAAACATTAAGAAAGTTAACATGTTTTCTAAAAAGTTACCAATTGTTAATGATGTTGTAAATAGTGCAGCAATTAATAATGGGTTACATGGAATTACTATACTACCAAAAAAGAAACCATACAAATATGCGTTTAGATTTGGATTACTTGATTTAGGTTGAATGAATTTAGGGAAAAATTGTTTATGTATTTTAATATTAAATATTAATCCTAAAGCTATTAAAATTAAAATTGAAAATGCGAATGGCGTTATAATTCCAATTATTTTTGTTAAAGATACTTGAAGTATACTTGTAAATACTAAACCTATTACAAACATAAATGATATTACTCCTAAAGATACAAGTACTCCAAATTTTAAGATTTGATTTTTGTTTGAATTAGTTGTACTATCTTTTTCTATTTGATTTGTATTTATTTGTTTTGTTAAATACGATAAGAATGCTGGATATAATGGGAGCACGCAGATTGCTGTGAGTGGTGTTAGTATTCCTAGTACTAATGCTTGTATTAAATTTGTAATTAGTGATATTTCTGCCATTTTAAGTTATTGTAATAGTTATAATAGTTATACTATTTTGTTTAATTGTTTGTTGTTTCATTTTAATTTTCTCCTTCCCATATTTTAGTATTTGGATGAAAAGCGTACCAACTAAAAAACATCCCTCTTTCTTTTATTATGATTTGATTTGTTTGTAAATTTTTAAAAGTTATTTCATTATTATTTTTAACTTCTATTATAATTTGAGTATCTTCAAATGTGTCAGTAATTATCTTCTGATTTAAATTAAGTAATGAGTTTTCTACATATGCTTTATACTTTTCGTTTATTTTAATTCCGTGTACTATTGTTTTTGGAGGTAATCTGCTTGACATTTGTTTTGGTGGAAATAATAAAAAATCTTCTTCGTAATAACTTCCGTAAGGATCTTTTCCATAATTTCTATCGAATCCTGTTTCTTGACTTAAAACTTTAATCTCATTATAGTTATTAGTAGTATACTTATCTGATTCTTTAAATTTTTTCCAAGTTATTGTGTTTGATTCAATTGGTATTAGTTGCTGTCCTGTAAGTTCTCCAATGATTGCATTCCCCTCGATTTGTTGCCAGTATGTATTTGTTAATTCATCATACATTATAAGGTTTGAATTGTATAACTTTCCTGATACTCCAAATCTTACATTTTTTAAGACTCCGTCAATATCTACTACTTCACGTTTATAGATTATTGATGTGCCGCACAGTGGACAATATGTTACAAGAATTGGTTCACCATCAATTTCATCGTTTGCAATTTCATGAAATACAAGTATTTGAAATGGATATATTCTTATTTGAGTTTTATAATCTAAAATTATTATTAATTCACCATCCTCAATCCACTCATCTGCCTGCTCTACTGTCACCCAATTAATATTATTTTTATCTAATGCTGGAATTCCTCCCTCTGAACCTATGTTTCCTTTTGGAACTCCTCCAGATAAAATGTCATCTGGATGAATTAAGTATTTTATTCCATCATTTGTAACTTTTATTGTTTGCTCATTTAATGGTTCAGATTCTTCCAACTCAGTTTGATTTGTATCAATTTGTAAATTTTTATTTAAGTTAATAGTTGGTAAATTTGAAATATATAAAGTTAATATAAAAGAAAATAAAACTATTAATACTGTAATTGTTATAATTTTTAAATTAAATTTAAATAAATTTAACCTATTTTGTTTGTTTGAATTATTAAATTTTTTTGTTCCATATTTTTTTACTTTTATTTTTTTATCTGACATTTAAGAATTAACCTCACAAGATTTTAATTTTTCAATTAAATAATCTGTATCTTTAATTCCTGTTTTTAGAAATTCAGGTTCTTTGTTTGGACAAATTAAAACTATTGGAACTGATGGCGCAGATACAAATCCAATTCCAAATTTAGATATAAAATATGTTGTAATTTCTTCTGGAGCAATTACATAAATCCAATCAAAACCGTGCCGCTCAGTGTGTTCTGATATTTTTATTCTATCTTCGTTTGGATCAGTATTTAGCGAGATTGATGTGTATTCAATATCTAAATCCATCTCATGTAATTGTTTAATTATTTTTTGTTGCCTAGTACAAGTTGGACACCACACAGCGAAACTTTCAATGAAAATTGGTTTATCTGAAAATTGAGATATTGTGAAAGTTTTATTAGAATTTATATCAAATAATTCAATTGAATCAAAAGCTGAAATTAAATTTGAATTTATGCTATCTTCAGTTAATTCTATATTATTGTTATTGTTATTATTATTATTGTTATTATTATTATTGTTATTATTTGATTTTACATTATTTGTAATTTGATTAAAATCATTATCAATTTGTTCTAAATCTTTATCAATTGTTTGTTTGTTTGAACTCTCTACTTCTGAACTACAACCAATTATGAAGATTAATATTGTTAAAAGTAATAAAATATTTTTGTTTAATGTTTTCATATGATATATTATTGAATTATTTATTTAAATATATAGTTTAAATATTGTAAAATAATAGTTAAATAGTTTAAAAATATAACTATTTTATATAATTTTTAAATTTTTTGTGAAAATTTACAATTAGAATTTCCTAGTTTTTTTATTGCGTATTGCGCAGCATCTAAATACTCTTTTGTATCTTCATACATCTCAGTAATATTTTCATAGTTTTCATTTTTTAATATATCGTGCCAAGTTTGCGTGTCGGACTTTGAACCGTAATCTGAGGAACAATATATATCAATATTATTTATTAAATTTGTATCTAAATTTCTATTTTTAAAAAATGTTTCTAGAATTAGTTTACTTGTACTTTTTGATGAAGAAGATATAATTACTATTTTATCTCCAAGTTTTATGTGAGAGAATAGTTTATCTATTGCATTTGGCATCTCAAACACACCTAATTGATTAGAGTTCGCTTTAATTGCGCTTTGGATTGTGTCGCGCTGTGTTTGATTGTCTTCTAAATCAATAGTTTTGTTATCAATTTGATTATTATTATCATAAGAATAAATTATTCCGCACATATCAAATACTAGTGTGTTGCTCATTTAATCATACTAGAAGTTTAAAGTACTTATAGTTAGTGTAGTTATTTGATAGTTATTACAAATATTTCAAATTTGTTCAATTTCGTTAGATATATAAACATATTATGTTTAATATTTATTATGAATCCCTTTAACGATAAGTTAAAAAAGAAAAATCCGATTAGTTTCAATTTAGAAAATAATCACTTTAGAAACCTTCATTTAATGCTTTATTTAGCAAGTTTGGTTATAGTTTTAGTATTTTATACATTAACTTTGTTAGTTTTTGGTAAAAATCAGTTTGCATACCTGATTATGGTTATTTTTTCTGTGTGTGTTGGTATTTTTTTAGTTTTTAGAAAAGATGCAATTGTTAAACAAATGTCTAATGAGATGGATAAGAGAAAACGGTTTACAATTCGAAAAGAAGATAATAGAAATTTAAAGAAAACATTATTAGAAGTTGGAGCAAGAACACCTAAACGAGAAATCGGGACACGTAATAAAAATTTAGTATTAAATATTAAAGGTGTTGTACCTTTTTCAAAAAAAATTGAAGATTTTAAGAAAAAATATTTTACTAAAAAAACTGAAACTGATAAAAAAGAACCTGAATATATTGAAATCGAATAGATAAAATATTTTTTTTAGATTACAAAACTTATTAAACTTATTTAATTAGAGAATATTATGGAGTTTATTTTAGGTCAAACAGGAGATGGATTAAAATTAAAAGGAGTTCATTGGACTTCCGATATTAAAGACATTTGTATAGTTTTTACACCTGGTATGACAGGAAATATCATTGAAGATAATTATCCACAAATTTGGGGAGAGTATTTTAGTAAAAATAAAATTGGGTTTTTATATGGACATAATAGGGGATATAGTCATATTAATGAAATTGAAGTTTTAAATAAAATAACTAATGAAATTGAAAATAAAAAATTTGGAACTGTTTATGAAAAATTTGAAGATAGTTATTATGATGTTGATTTATGGATTAACAAAGCAAAAAGTTTAGGTTATAAAAGGATAATACTTTTAGGTCACAGTTTAGGTTGTAATAAAAATGTTTATTTTCTAAATAAAGAAAATAATGAACTTGTAAAAGGATTAATTTTAGCATCACCTCCAGATATTGTGGGAATGATGAAAAATAAAAAATTTCAACCAAACTATAAAATACTACTAAAAGAAGCAAAAGAATTAGAAATGAAACACTCAAATAGATTAATGCGGAATTTGACTTGGGATTGGTATAATTTAAGTTCTACAACTTTTCTTAATATGATTGAAGATGAAAGTTTAATAGATATCTTTCCATTAATAAGAAATCCTGAAAAATTTAAAATATTTGAAAAAGTTAAACTTCCAATTTTATGTTTTTTAGCAGAAGATGATAATATTATTGAAAGTCCTAAAAAGGATTTAGATTTACTAAAAAAGAAAGCTTTAAATTGTAATTCTTTTGAATCAAAAATATTTAAAGATACAGACCATTGTTATGAAAATAAAGAATTAGAAGTTGCAGAAACAATCCTTAATTGGATTAAAAAAATAATTAATTAATTTTTTGGTTTCTCGATTTTCTTTATCTTATCTTTATCAGGAGTTGGTTCAAATATGTATACAAAGAATTCTTCTTCATCTACTGTAATTGTTGATTTATCTATACATTTAAGTTCATATTTGTCTACATATGTGAATGGGATTTCTTCACTTGCAATTAGACAAATTTTCTTTTTACATATAAATTCTGTTTGATATAAGTATTCTTTTAGAAATTCGTTTGCTTCACCAGGACAATCTTCTTCGTCAAATTCAGGAATAAAACAAATTGAATAATCTAATTCATCTTTTTTGAATTTTACATCTAACCACTCCATTTCATATTTTGAAATTTTTACTTTTTGAGCAGCTTCATTAACATTTTCTCTTAATTTTTTAAATTGAGGATCTTCCATTACAAGTGCATTATATTTATTTTTATCTTTTAGCGCTTTTGGCATAAATGGCATTATTTTAAATTCTCTATAAATTGGTAATTTGTTCTTTTCTTTCACATATAATGGTTTTCTTGGATGAAATAGAGATGTTTCAATTATAATGTCTCCAAGTTCTGCTAATGGGTCGATTACACTAAATAATTTAGGTTCATTTTGTAATTCTAATTTATAACAACAGTAAGTTACTAAAAAGTGTGATAAATAATTATCATCTTCATTAATTTTGTACATTCTTGTTTCTAAAATGTCACCAATTAAATCATATACTTGTTTTGGTTTTTTATTGTAATCGATTTCAACTTTTTCTAATACGCTAAAATCTTGCGCGTCTGTTTGTTTATCTGAATCTAAATAAATACCATCAAAACATCTTGAATAGTATACTAATTCATATGTATGTTTTACTACTTCTTCTTTATTTTCAACAATTAGTTCGTATGTTTCAGTATCGATTTGTGTCCAGTCTTGCTTTGTTAAGTTTGTTAATTCTATATTTGCAAATTTGTTTAAAAAATCGAAAGATTTTACAATTATTTTGTACATAGAATAAGTAATAGTTATTTGTTTTTAAATTTGCTTTATTTATATTAAGAATATAATATATTTTAAAGATTTATTTATTAATTATACTAATTATAAATCCTTCTTTTGAATTTTTATCATCTTTAATTGAGTAACCTAATTCTTGAATTTGGTTTCTTAATTCATCACACTTTGCCCAATCTTTATTTTCTTTAGCATCTTTTCTTAAGTTTGCTAAATCAATTATTTGTTGCGGAATTACTTGCACTTTTTCTTTAATTAATAATCCTAAAATTTCATCAGTTTTTTGAATAAATTGTTTTGCTGATTCAATATCTTGTTTTGTATATTCTTTTTGTTTGTTAAACTCACTCATGAAATCGTACAGGCTTGCAAATGCTTTTGGCGTGTTAAAGTCATCTTCAATTGATTGTGTGAACGTGTCAGTGTGAACTTTTGAAAGATTTTCTATTTTATTATTTGATTTGTTTTCTATTGTTTTTAATGTATCTAATTTATTATTAAATTCATTAATTTTTTTGATATTATTTGTTGCTGTATCTAAACTCTCAAATGTAAAGTTTAAAGATTTTCTATAATGAGTTCTTAAGATTAATTCTCTTAAAGCAATTGGTGAGTATCCTTTTTTAATTAAATCTTTTAGAAGGTATGCAGTTCCAGATGATTTTGCCATTTTTTCTCCATCAACTTGCAAGTGCGCATTATGAATCCAGTAACCAACTTTAGTTACGCAACCTGAACATGTGTTTTGCGCTATCTCATTTTCGTGGTGAATTGGTACGTGTTCGATTCCTCCTGTGTGAATATCAAATTCTTTTCCTAAGTATTTTGCTGACATTGCTGAACATTCAATATGCCAGCCTGGAAAACCTTCTCCAAATTCTGCATCCCATTTCATTATGTGGTGCGCGTTAGTTCCTGTTGTAAATTTCCATAAAGCAAAATCTTGCGGGTTGTGTTTGTCTGTGTTTTCCTCAATTCTTTCCTGTGTGTTCTCTTGGATTTGTTCTAGTGTTCTTCCAGATAATTGTCCGTACTTTGGAAATTTTGCTACATCAAAATAAATTCCATCTTGAGTTTTATATGCAATTTCTTTTTTTAATAAATTTTTAATAATCTCAATTTGTTCAGGTATTTCCTCAGTGGCTTTTGGCATAAAGGTTGGAAATTCTACATTTAACAAGTGTAGGTCGTCTGTGTATGCGTCTGTGTAGAATTTTGCAATTTCAAAAGGATTTTTATTTTCCTTAACTGCTGCTTTTAACATTTTATCTTCTCCTTCATCTTCATCAGATACAAGGTGACCAACATCAGTTATATTTTGGACGGATGTCACTTTATAACCTAAAAATTTTAAAGTTCTACGTGTTATATCTTGAAAAATAGCTGCTCTCATGTTCCCGATGTGTTGGAAAGAGTATACAGTTGGACCACAAGAATAGATTTTAGCTTCTCCGGTTTTCACAGGTGTAAAATCTTCTTTTCTTCTTGTAAGTGTATTATATAATTTTAACATAATAAATGTAGTTGTCTTTTATTTAAAACAGTATGTGTTTTAAATAATTCTCACATTAAACAATGTTTAATGGAGGTCAAAATAAATAAATTTATTTTTGACTATGAAAAATTAGTTTTATTTTATGGTAAGGTTAGTTCTATTTATTTTCCAGAGATTCTAGCTAATAAATCTTTTCTTGATTTAACAGCTGTATTAAAATGTTTTTCTACATCTCCAATCATTTCTAAAATTTCAGGAATTAATGGTTTAGTTAAATTTCCAATTAAATATGAAATTCCCTCAAGGATTGAATCTTGGTTTTTACTAAATGTCTCTAAAATTATCTCATTATCATCTCTTACAGACTGTACTTCATATGTATTCATTTTATTTACTTTAACAGCTATATTAGAATATTTTACTGGTTTTCTTAAAATTTTTTGAGTAAGAGTTTGAGGTGTGGTCTGACTTATGGAGCAATCTAAAGAATTTAGATTAAATATTGTCCTATCACATAAATAACCTCCATTATGTGAAGCACTTGTTTTAATTTCAAATTCAAAATATCCCTCACCAGACCCATTAATTGAATCTCTAAATCCTAACTTAAATTCTCTTCCACCATATTCTACTGTTATTTCTTCTGAAATTTCACCGAGGATTACACCTCTACATTCCTGTTTTAGGTTTTCAATTACTGCTTCTAATCCTGTAGCCAAATTATCTATTAATAAAAGCCCCGAATTTTGTGTAGGTTCTTCTTTTGGTAACTCTATACTAAAATTATCATCGTACTTTTTAAATTCTTCAGTTACAAACTTTAATATGTTTTCTTTATCTTCTGGATTTTTTTCTAGTAAGAATGAAAGAAGATTTTGTGCATCATTTTGTCTTGTTATATCATCAGCACTAAGTTTAGGTTTTTCAGGATTTAAAGCATTATAGGCTTCTAAAACGTTAGTTACAGCAGTACCCATAACATAAAATTCTTTTTGTGTCATAATACTACTTGTAAGTGACTATTTATAAATGTTGGTGAACGTGTAAATTATTAATTAAATAGAATAAGAAAAGAAAAAAAGAATAATTAAATTAATTAATCTTCAAAGTTAGGATTAATGATTTTCCAAGACCCAATTGATGTTTTTAAAGTTTCAATTTTATCTTCAGTTTTAACTAATTCTCCTTTTGAATCGAATATGTCTCTTGAGTATGATACAATTAATTCAACTTGTAAACTTTCTTTTGTTTCATATCTTGTTGTTTGGGCTAGTTCGAAATATTTTGTTTGTAGTTTTCTTCCTGTTGTTGATAATTGTTCAGAGTAAATTTGCGTTCCAAAGATTATTGCGGCAGAATTTTTTAATACCATTTCTTTTACAACTAAATTTCTTAATTTAATTGATGATGATGCTGGTCCTTTAAAGTATTCTAAATTTACTGAAATTTTATTATTATCTTTTATGTCTAAAATAAAAGGTACATTAATATTAAAATTTGCTCTAAATGTTACATCTGAATTTTTAAATACAACAGCTTTTTCTTGAGAGATTACTTTGTTATTTTGTTGTAGCTCGCATGTCTCTTGCGCGGAACATACATACTCTAAATACTCTCCTTTATTTCCTTCACATCCAAGTGTTGGGTGAGACGATGGCACATCTTCAGCACAGTTACAAAAAGTTTCATCGTTATCTTCTTCAGCAATTCCATTACCACAACTATTTTTATCAACTGATTTGTACAACTCACATGTTGTTGTATCTTCATTTAATTGATATTTTTCATATTGCGTGTTTAATTCTGTACAATCTGGGATTTTAGAACAACCTGCAAATGTTAATGTTAATAATGTTAAGATTAGAAAGAATATGTTTGTTTTGTTTGTTTTTATCATTTTTATTTTGTTAGAATTTTTAAATTTATATTAAAAAAATGATGATTAAATCATCAATTTATTCAACTGTAAAAGTTAAAACTTTAGTTTCAGTTGAAACTCCATTAGTGTGAGCCATTGTAAATGTAATATAATATGTTCCTAATGGAGTGTCATCAGCATATACTTCTAATGAATAACCTTCACTAGTTCCAGATTCTAAACTCATAGGAGGACTGAAAATTTTAAATACACCACCTTGTGCATCTACTCTACCTTCAGATACTGTGTAGGAAATATCTCCTGAGTCAGCTAATTCTCCACCCATAAAATCAAATTTATTTAGATGTGGATTTCTTACTTTTACATATAATTTTGTAGGGGAACTTGCACCTTGAATTAGACTAAGTGATGAGGATGAAAATGCGAAATTTCCTGATTCTCTTTTTACTTGGTCAATTTTTACTTGATCATCTTCTGTTAGAGATCCTGCAAATTTTCCTTCAGCTTCACCTAGAAAACTAGTTACAAAACCAATTACTAGTCCCATTAATGTTAATCCAATTACTAACATAATAATTAAGTTAAGACTCATCTCAACTGCACCCTTTTTTTGAAAAGTTGTATTCATATGGAGATTACGGTATTTTAGACTTTTTAAAGGTTTATTAATTGTTGTAGTAGTAATTGAATATTAGTAAATTAAAAGTACCTAGATTAATTTAAATTAATTTAAATTCAATAAAATATGTATTATTAGTTTAAATAAATTAATAATAAGATTTATAATGAAATAATTTTTTTAAAAAATATGGTTAAATGGTCTGAGGTGTATGAAGTAGTTCTTAAAAAGACAAAAGAAACTAATGAGAAAAATAAAGATTTCATTTTTAAAATGAGTTTGTTAATTGTTGCTATAGGAGTTTTTACTACAGTAACTGATATTTATTCTCCAACTAGCGAGTGGACAGCACACATTGGTGTTGAAATTTTAAATATATTTATTTATGTAACTGTTGCAATATTAGCACTTGTTAATGTGATATATTTATATTATAAAAATAAATCTTCTGATAATAAAACTTATTCTGAAGCTGAATCTTTATTGTTTGGTAAAATTTTACCAATAATTATTACATCAATATTATTTACTATTTTAATTATTCCATTATTTTTATTACTTATTGTTCCTGGAATTATATTTTCTATTTTGTGGTCATTTTATTTGTATGCAATTTTATTTAGAGATAAGAAGTATTATTCTGCTTTAAAGTATAGTGCATCTATTGTTTCTGGTAAAAAATTACTTGTTCTAAATAATTTTATTGCATATACTTTTAATCAATATAGATTGTGGTTATTACCAATACTTGCTGCACTTTTTGTAGTAATAATTTCTCAAGATAATATCACACTTATTATTTTATTTACTGCTGTGTCCATTTGTTTAGAAATTTATACTTTAAGAACTGTAGTATTTAGTATTAATTTGTTTGAGACTTTAGAAGAATTAAAATTTGGTAAAAAAAGTGATACACATACAAGTGAGTCAAGTCATAACGACAAACTTAGTTTACATGAAAAAAATTGTGAAAAGTATATTAGAACACATAAAAAAGAGTATTCAAAAGCATCAATTAAAACAGCTTTAATTAATAGTGGAAATTCTGAATTAGAAGTTAAGAAGTATATTAAAAAATATTATTAAATTTGTTTTTTTAAAATATTAATTTTCTTATTTTTTTTATTGTTATTTTAGTTTTTCTTATTTTATTCTTATTTAATATAAAGTGTTATTTTTTTAATAAATTTTGTTCTTTTTCAAAGTCTTCTATTATGATTTTTGGGAATGGATTAAATACATGTTCTTTGTATGCTACAAATGAATTATAAGATTTTAATATGTGGGAAAATTCTAGTTTAATTGCTTTAATTATGTTATGAAATTCTTTTGGTGTTTGTGTTGTGATATATAATAATACGTCCCATTCTCCAAATGTTTTTGCAGCTCTTATTACTCCTGGTTGGTTTTCTATAAAATTTTTAAATTTGTTTTCTTCTCTTCTGTCAAAATGTTTCATACTTATACATACAGTATGCCATGTATAATTTAGTTTTGAAAAGTTAGGTTCAATTGTATACTTTCTTATAATTCCTGTTTTATATAACTTCTTTAATCTTATTCCGACTGCGTCAGCTGAAAGACCTATTTGCGGTGCTATTTCATATGTAGATTTTTTTGAATCTTTTGATAGTTCACTAATTATTTTTAAATCTTTTAAATCAGGTTTAAAGTTTAATTCTTCAAATTTTCTTAAGTTTGTTATATTTTTATTAAAATGATATGAAAATATAATTGAACGATAAACATTAATTTCAAGCATTGTACTTCTTTCAAGTATTGTTTTTGAAAATTTTGCTTGAATGTCTGTTACGATTTCATCTAATTCTTGAACATTTTTTACAAGTATTATCCATTCTAAATCCCAATGATCTGAGTACTCAAATACCGAATATGTCCTAGAATCCATTTTTAGAGTGTCTACTAAGTCTTTAACACCTTTTGAATTGTCAACCATAAAAAAAACGTGATATACTTCATAGTTTAATTTTTTATAATCAATTCTTGTGTAGAATTTGGTGATTAAACCTTGATTTTGAAACCTTTTAATTTTATAACTTACAATGTCTCTTGACACCATTACTTTTTTTGCTATTTGTGATATTGGTGTCCTAGAGTCCTCAGAAAGGATGTCTAAGATTTTTTTATCTTTTATATCTAATTTTATAGAATCGTATATTTCACCTTGATCAATTCTTACCATATCCTAATTAGTACTTGTTTATTTAAATAATTTTCGGTAAATGGGTGATTTTAGAGTAAAAGATTCTAATACTTTGTTAGTCATATTATATTTACACTTGTATGATTAGTTTGAATATTTAATTATATGATATTTGAAGTAATGCAAGATAAAAATTATCAAAATACTTGATACTAAATTAAAAATGGAAAAAGAAACTCAAACAAAATATACAAAAGAAGGATTAACTAATTTAATTAGAAAACATAAAAAAACTAATGAATCAAATAAAAATGATATATAAATTATAGATATAAAACAATTAGCGTATAATGGTGTAAAGTCTGCTGGATTAGGTTTAGTTGCAAGTGCTTGTGGTTTGTATCATGGATTTTGTGATGCTAAAAATATTCCTTTTGATTCAGCTGTTACTGAAACTTTATTAACTTATGGTCCTGTGATGCTTGCTGCTGGAATTCCTGCAGTTGCTGGTGCTGGAACTGTTGGAACTATTGGTGGAGTTGTTGGTGGATTTGTTGGACATAGTGTGGCTGAGGATAATGCAGATAGATTAGAGCATGATGATAGTGGAAATTTTCAACGTGGTCTTGAAAAAACTCTTGGTACTGTAGGAGGAACTATTGTTGGTGGAGTTGGTGGAGCAATTGTTGGAGCTGGTGTTGGTGCTGTTGCTGGTGGAGCAATTAAAACTGGACTTCAAACTACTGCTGCATATGTTGCTGGTTATGTTATTGGAACAGTATTTAATTAATTAAATTAAATATTTGTTTTTTGTTATAAATTAAATATATAAAAATGGAAATTAAATATAATAGAGATAAAAGAGAAGAACTGTGTGAAGACAGACATGATTCTGATAGTTTTTGGTATGATAAGTAATTCTATATTAAATGTTTAAAATAACAAATGTTTTTAAAATATTAAATTATATTATTTCTATGAGCGAAAACGCAGAACACAAAGTTACACCTTGGGATGTTGAGGGAAAGGTTGATTATGATAAATTAATTACTCAATTTGGTGTTAAATATATTACTGATGAACAAAAAACTTATTTGAGAGAACTTGCAGAGTCCAAAGGACTTGCAGAACACATATTTTTGAAACGTGGATTATATTTTGCGCAGATGGATTTAGATAAAATTATTGCAGCACACAAGGCAGGCGAGTCAATATTTCTATACACAGGGCGAGCACCAGGTGGAGAAATGCATACAGGACACATGATTTCATTTATGTTTACTAAATTTCTACAAGATTTGTTTGATTGTAATTTATATGTACAAATCCCTGATGATGAAAAGTTTCTTTTTAAAAAAGATTTAACTATGGGAACTATTAGTGCTATGGTTAATTCAGATTTAGAACAACTTTGCGCAATTGGGTTTAATCCTGATAAGACATTTATTTTTAGAAACAGCGAGTTTATTGCTAAGATGTATCCGCTAGTTCTTGAGACTGCAAAGAGAATTACTTTCTCACAAGCTAGAAATACTTTTGGGTTTGAAAATCATTCTAATGTTGGACAAATTTTTTATCCTACATTACAAATTGTTCCTACATTTTTTGAGAAAGGTTTTTGTTTAATTCCTTGTGGTATTGATCAAAATCCTTATTTTCTACTTCAACGAGATTTTGCTCAAAAGTTAGGTTTTAAGAAGAATTGTACTATTTTAAATAAATTTTTAACAGCTCTTACGGGACCTGAGGGAAAGATGAGTGCGAGTAATCCTAATCATGCGATTTTATTAACAGATGAGCCTAATGTTGTTAAGAAGAAAATTAATAAGAATGCGTTCTCAGGTGGGCGGGCGACAGTTGAAGAACATAGAGAGTTTGGTGGAGATTGTGATGTTGATGTTGCATTCCAATGGTTATATAATCTATTTGAAGAGGATGATTCTGAAATTGAAAGGATTAGAATTAAATATTCGAATGGAGATATGTTGTCTGGTGAGATAAAGAAGATTCTTATTTCTAAGGTTAATGAGTTTCTTGCTAATCATCGGGATAGTGTTGCTTCTGCTAAGGCTGATAATTTATTAGAGAAATATATGAAGACTGGGAATTTAGCAAAAGAAATGTGGAGTAAGAGTTTTTAATTAAGATGATTACTAAATATTTTAATTTATTTATGATTATTTGTTTTATAGGTCTTATTTACTGGGCATATGCTGCTTTAAAAAATAGTTCTAGTTTAATTATTTCAATTTTAATTATTTTATTTGTTGTTTATGAATTTTATACATTTTTTGGAAAAAAATAAATATATTTGTTCGAGAGTAATATTATTTTTATTTTTTGGACAAATATTAAATTATTTTGTGAAAAACGGGCGAAGTTCGTTTGAACGGAATGATTTAATTTTTGGGAGAAAAATTCTATTTTTGTTTTTTTGCGTAATCAGCAAAAAAGATTAGTATAAAATCTACAAAATTTTATTTTGTGAATTTTTTTATTTTATTAATTATTTATTTAAA
The DNA here is from genome assembly GCA_013215525.1 of Nanoarchaeales archaeon. GTDB lineage: Archaea > Nanobdellota > Nanobdellia > Woesearchaeales > UBA583 > UBA583. The sequence continues at coordinate 14,549 of JABSQY010000038.1, forward strand.
TAAAAATGATTTAAAGCTAATCTATTGCATTATATTCAAATTAAACAATGCATTTATAATATTTATTAAAAATATAGT
>JABSQY010000039.1 GCA_013215525.1 Nanoarchaeales archaeon
GTTATATTTAATTGTACTAATTATTGTAATTTCTATTAGTTGTTTTATGAATTCATATATTTTATTTACTTGTTTATCTGAAACGTTTTGATATTTAATTAATATTGAGATATTTTCACACATTATTGCTTTAATTGCTAAATCTAATGGTTTACGATACATTATAATTTCGTTTTGTGGTAATGTTTCAAGTGTTTTTTGAAATCTTTTTTTTAAAAATTGATGTTTTAAAAATCCAATTTCTCCAGTATTGTCTTGTATATATATTTCCTCTATTTTTTTATTAGTTTTAGGAAATTCTACTCCTGTTAATTCTTTAAAGTTTTTATAATTTTCAATGTTTATATAACTTTGATTAGAATGAACTTTCCATAATGGAATTTCGTATTCTCCGAAATTTTGTGTTAGTTCTGTTTGAGTTAGATTTTTAATTGTTTTAATTATTTTACTTTTTGATTCACTTGTTATTTGCGCTAGATTTATTTTTTTGGTTAAATTTTCTGTGTCGATTTTTATGTGGTATGTAGTTGACACATCTAGATAAGTTCTTTTTAGACTAACGATTTCTACTGGAACTAATTCTTTATTTTCAATAGTTTTTATTGGTTTAATTATTTTTATTATTGTATTTTCATCAAATACATTTATACTTTTTTTATTTATTTCATCTATTATGAATTCATTTTTTATTTGCGGAATTATTGGAAGACTTAATTGTTTTGCAAGTTTGAAATGTGTACTCTTTAGTGTTGGTGTAAAGTTTTGAATCTCTTTTATGTGTTCTTGCGCCTCGTTTATAATATATGGATTAAATTGTTTTTTTGATAATATATATTTTTTAATATCTTGAACTTTTTTTGTTTGAGTAAATTCTAACTCAAATTTCAGACCAATTATTTCTTTTGGAATAATTTGTTTTAATGTAATTTCTTCTATTAGTTCCTCGATTTGAAATATTTCTTTTACTTGTCTTGTTGTGATGTATGTGTTTGTGTCTTGTTTTAATCTAAATTCAAATAACTCTGTTACTGGGTTTAGTAGAATTGTGTAGCTGAGTAATTGATTAATTGGATAATCTAAAATTAAAAGGTTTTTTTTATTTTCTAATTTGATTTTTGTAATTATTTGTTTTGTATTTAAATTTATTTTTTTAGTATTTTTGTTTAATATTCTTTTTCCATCTTTAAAATATTTTATTGATGTTTTTTCAAAAATTAAATTATTTTCAATTGCTTTGTTAAGTAATTTTAAAACTAATTCTTGATTTGAATATGTGATTGACATTTTTTATTTTATTGTATTTATACGTTTTTATTGTTTATTAATTATTATTTGTTAACTTTTATTTTCTTGTTTGTTTTTTTATTTTTCTTTTTTAATACTTATGAGATTATGATTTGATTATTATCATTTTTAACAATTTTAATGTTTGTTCCGATATATTTTTTTTCTCTAACTGTATTTCCAACATTTACTGATACTGTATTTTTGTCAGGATAATTTTCAATTAAAATTTCTTTACTTTTTTCTATATCTAAACTAATTTGATAATTTTTATCTCCTTTGATACTTGAGATATATGAAATTTCATTTGCAAGAGTTTTTGCATGGACTGAGTCTGGGCTGTGTACATATAAAATTCCTGCTGAAATTACAAGTAATAATAAAACTGCGAGAGTCATTTCCCAAATTTCATAAAGTGTTGATGTTAATGCAACTGCTGCCATTTTAGATTATATTAATTTTAAAGATTTGTGTTTTATAGAATTAATTTTTATATTTAGGGAGTAAATGGTAATCTGGTGTTATTTTTTAGTATGTTTCTAAGCCTTTGTGAGAGAGTCCTCACAAAGTCAAGAAATACATTTTTTTTGATATTTCTAAGCCTTTGTGAGAGAGTCCTCACAAAGTCAAGAAATACATTTTTTTTTATATTTCTAAGCCTTTGTGAGAGAGTCCTCACAAAGTCAAGAAATACATTTTTTTTGATATTTCTAAGCCTTTGTGAGAGAGTCCTCACAAAGTCAAGAAATACATTTTTTTTGATATTTCTAAGCCTTTGTGAGAGAGTCCTCACAAAGACTTATATATATAAATTGTTTAATTATTTTTATGATTGATTTAAAGAAAATTATATATTCTCTTCATCCTTTGGAGAGAAAAGTTTTACCTTTAGTACATTTAGGTAAAATCTCTGAAATTTCACAAAAACTTGGGTTATCTGATACGGAAAGTACAACAGGAATTCAATTACTTGAACAAAAAGAATATGTTTCTGTTACAAAGTTTGATGTTAAAAAAATAGTTCTAGATAAGTTTGGGTTTGCGTTTGTTAAGGGTGATTTACCTGAGATTACATTTTTAAAAGAGTTATTGTCTGGGGAGAAAAAAATGTCTGAGTTGAAGCTTGATAAAAGTCTTGTTGGTTCTGCTCTTGGAATTTTAAAAAAGAATAATTTAATTTCTATTCGAAAAGAAGATGAACAAATTTTTTCTGCAAATTCAGGTGCTCAAAAATTTGTTGATGATTTTGTAAATCCACTTTTAGTTTTTGAGAACGGTGTACTTGTTTCTGATTTGTCAGGAGATCTTGAAAAAACATATTTGGAGTTAAAAAGACGTTCTGGTTTTTTGAAAGAGAGTTCAGATAAGGGGTTTGATTTTTCTTTAACTGCGCTTGGGCAAAAAGTGTGTTATGAGATTGAGAGTAAATATTCTGATTTGGAATTGTTTGAGAGTGTTGATTCTTCTATTTTAAAGAAAGGTGCTTTTGAGAATGTGGAGTTTAGGCATTATGATGTTGATGTGTCTGCTGGTTATGAAAATATTGGACGACATCATCCTATGATTGAAGCGAATTCTATTTTGTCTGATGTGTTTGTTGAGATGGGGTTTACTGAGATGGAAGGTCCTATGGTTGAGAGTGCTTTTTGGAATATGGATGTTATGTGGACTCCACAAGACCATCCTGCACGTGATGAACAAGATACTTTTTATTTGGAAGGGACTGCGAAAGTACCAGCAGAACTTGTTGAAAAAGTTCGTGTTATGCATGAGAAAGGTTTAAAAAAATCACACACTCCTGTAGGGGATTGGAGTAAAGATATTACTTCAAAAAGATTACTACGTACACAGTCAACTGCTACAACTTTTAGAATGCTTGCAAAGTTAGGTGAGAAATTAAAAAAAGGTGAGAATATTGATGGAAAGTATTTTTATGTTGCTCATAATTTTCGTAATGAGGCAATTGATGCGACACATTTAGCTGAGTTTTTTCAAGGAGAAGGATTTATTGTTGGAGATAATTTATCTTTATCTCATTTGATGGGATTTATTAGAGAATATTATTTAAAGTTAGGAATTAATAAGATTAGATTTAAACCAACTTTTAATCCATATACTGAACCGAGTATGGAAGCTCATTATTTTGATGAAAAAATGAATAAATGGTATGCATTAATTAATTCAGGAATTTTCAGACAAGAAACTTTAGTGCCTCTTGGTTTAGGCGGAAAAACTGTTCTTGCGTGGGGTATGGGTGCTAGCCGTGTTGCTACACTTCTTGCTGGTAAAGCTTCAATGAGAGATATTACTGGGACTACTTGCGACTTTGATTGGTTAAAGAATAGACCAATGATGACTCGAAAGATTGTTTCAAGAACTGGGGGTAAGAATTAAAATGCCTTATTTAAATAAAATTGGTGTTTTAGCTATTAAATGGGATTCGTTAAAATTTAGAAAATTTAATGAGGGAATTAATTAAAATGGTTTACGGAGACATAACTGATGGAGACAAAAAAAGTATGATAGATAATAATCTTAATAATATTACTAGTTTGATAATATTAAAGTTTGGTTCATTAGTTGGAGATAGTGATGAAAAAATTTTGATTTTTTTAAAATGGGGAAATAATTTATCAAATATTGAAAATAATATTGAGTTATTAAATAATTTTATTAATGATAATAAAATTAGTGGATTGGAAATTGATTCAGAAAATTATATTAAATTAAAATCATATTATGATTCAGTTTTTACTATTGATAGACAATTAGCTTTATATAATTCTAATATAGTGGATGTTACAGATGATGAAAAATTAGAAAATTTTTCATTTAATATTAGAATTTTTCTAATTAAAATATTTGGACATAGAGGGAATAACTAAAATGGTTTACGTATATGCAAAACAAAGTAAAATTAATGAGTATGTGGGAGAAACTTTAAGTGTTGAGGAGATTGATACAACACTTCAAGAAATGGGTATGGATATGAAAGGTATTTCAGATGATACAGATCCAGAATTAAAAGTTGAGATTACTGCTGAAAAAATGGATATGGTATCTGTTGTAGGGATTGGTCGTGCTATTAAATATTATCGCTCCCTTGCAAGTTCTTTACCAAAATATTCAATTGCAAAATCCGTTAACAAAGTAATTGTTGAAAAATCTGTATCTAGTGTTCGACCTAAAACTGTGTGTGTGATTTTACGTGATGTGAATATGACAACTGAATTACTTGATGAGATGATTGAGATTCAAGAAAAAATCCATGATAGTTTTGGACGACATAGAAAAAAAGCATCTATTGGAATTTATCCTATGGATGATTTTAAATTTCCTGTTACTTTTAGAGCTGAGGCTCCTGAAGAAATTATTTTTCAACCACTTGATTCTGAAGTTGAAATGGATGCGAGTGAAATTTTAAAATCTTGTGATACTGGAAAAAAGTTTGCTCATTTACTTGAAGGTCATAAAAAATATCCTGTGTTTCGTGATGCTAACTCGCAAATTTTATCTTTGCCTCCTGTTATTAATTCAAATAAAACTGGACGCGTTGATTTACATCACAAAGATTTATTTATTGAAATTTCAGGTTTTAATTTAACTTATTTAGATAATTTATTAAAAGTTTTAACAACTACATTTTTAGAGTTTGGATGTTCTGCTGAAGCTGTAAGTGTTGAGTATGAAGGAGGAGATACTTATGAATTAACTTTAGATAATTCAAAAGATGTTGTATCATTAGATTATATTAATAAATTAATTGGAATTAATGTGACAGCTGATGAGGTTAAAAAACTTGCATTAAAAGTTATGCTTGAAGTTGAGTCTGTTAATGGCGATGATATTACATTTTTAATTCCATCTTACAGATGTGATATTTGGCATGATTCAGATATTGCTGATGATATTGCACGTGCGTACGGTTATAATAATATTGTACCTACTTTGCCAGAGATTGTAACAGTTGGTTCACGTCTTGAAGTCTCTGATTTTACAAAGAGATTAAGTGATACATTAGTTGGATTTGGGTTTATTGAGTTATATTCTTATATGTTAACTTCTATTAAAACTCAATTTAATAAAATTGGATTTAGTGAACCTGATAAAAAGTTTGAGAGATTACTTGATTCGGAAGATCAAGGTTTGAATATGTTACGTGTTCGAATTTTACCTGAAATTTTAGAGAGTTTATTAATTAATAGAAAAAATAAATATCCTCAATCTGTTTTTGAAAATGGGTTTACAATTCAAAAGAATGTGAAAAGTGAAACTGGCGCTGATAATGTTCGTCATTTATGTGCTGCAATTGCTGACCCTAGGACTAATTATACAAAGATTAAAGGTGCACTTGATACATTTATGAAATTAAATAATATTGAGTTTGAGATTAAAGTTAATGATAAAATTCCATTTTTAATTCCAGGTCGTTCTGCTGAAATTATTGTTGATGGAAAATCTGTTGGGTTTATTGGTGAAGTTAGCCCTGAGGTTTTAGTGAACTTTGGATTACTTGTACCTGTTGTAGCGTTTGAACTTGTTATTGATGAGATTTATTCAATTATAAATAAATAATCTTTTTAGGTACATTTTTAATATTTATTTTCACTTATTTCTTATTTTTTATCCTTAATTCTCTTTTTTTATCCATATTATCCACTTTTTTGAAAACTTTTAACTTAATATTTAAGTATACTTTTTGATAGTCTATAATATGATTGATAAAAGTAATTCTTTAGGTTCTAAAAATTCAACATCTTTAGATTTAGTACATGATTTGGATTTACCTAATGAATTTGATTGGAGTCTTTTATCATTTCTTAAAATTCCAAATTCCAAATTATCTTTAGATACCTCAGAACATAGTTTTAGGTTACCAATAGAACAAGTAACTGAATTAGTTAATGATATTATGATTCCTGAGCAAAGAGTTGTTTTTAAGGATTTACTTGAACATAAATTATTTAACTCTCTTGCAAATCATCTTAATTCTGTTGATATTTTATCTAGGGATGACCTTTTAAAATTTAGACGACGAGAGTATCTTGAAAATCATTTTAATTCTTTAATTTCTTCAAAAACACAATTTTCATATATTATGTTAGATTTAGATTCATTTGGACTTATTAATAAAAAGTATGGACATCAAGTTGGAGATAGTGTTTTGAGGGATTTAGGGGATTTGATTCGTTTTGAATTAAGACAATCTGATGTTGCTTACAGGTATGGAGGTGAGGAGATAGGAATTATCTTACCGGAAACTTCTCTAGAATCTGGACTTTATGTTGCTGAGAAATTAAGAACTTCAATTGAAAATAATTTGGTTATTGGGTTTGATAAAGATGTAGGAATAGATAATCCAACTTTAGATATTATGACTACTTATAATTTTAAAGATAGTTTGAGACAAGCTGTTTGTATTGATGCTAGTATTACTGCATCATTTGGAATTACTGAATATTGTGGTGGTGATGTTTCTATGGCATCAATTGTTAAACATGCCGATTTTGCTATGCTTAATGCCAAAAAAGCAGGAAAGAATAGAGTTTGTGTTGCCGTAGAATAATTTATTTTTATTTTTTTAACAAAACTTTATAAACTGAAATAAATAATTATTATTATAAGATAAGCATTTATGCGATTACTTATGAGGACTTAGCTCAGTTGGTAGAGCACTGCCCTGAAGAGGCAGGGGTCCGGGGTTCAAGTCCCTGAGTTCTCACTTTTTAAAATTCTATTTCAAACATTTAATAAATGAAATTTTTCTATATTCAAAGATATTTTAATTATATTGTTATTATTTTGTTTGATGAGAAAAATAACTCAAACTTAGAGCAATTGACTGAATGAGAGGCAGGTGTACGGGCGAACGTTCAAACAATGTTTGAACTCTGAAAAATTAAATTTTTTCAAGGAAAATTTAAACAATGTTTAAATTCACTTTTAATTCCCTGAGTTCTCACTTTTTATAAATTCTAGAGTTTAATTGTTTTTTGAGAATTATTTTATTTAGTTTTGTTATATATTAAAATTATTTAGGAGATTTTTATTATTTATTCCCTATAAATTCATTACACTTATTTATATATTATTTAAATTATTTTTTGTATATATGATTTTCAAAAAAAAAAGTTATAATGAACTTGTAAAAAACCATTTTAAAGTTTTAAAGTCTTTACAATATAATTCTGGTCTTTTTGCTGCTTCTTCAAAAAAGGTTGCTACTGGTTATGATAAATCTTGGTTACGTGATAATTTTTATGAATGTTTAGCTTTTCAGGTGGCTGGAGATTATGATACGGCTGTTAAAACTTATTATGCACTTTTAAAAATTTTTTTAAAACATGAGTGGAAACTTGATATTGCAATTAAGCAAAGACCTTATGAGAAACATGAATATATTCATGCTAGATTTCATCCTGAAACATTTGAGGAGTTTTGGGAAGATTGGGGGAATAAACAAAATGATGCAGTTGGTGCTATACTTTTTGGAGTTGGTGAAATTCATAATGCAGGATATTTTGATAAGCTTGGTAATAATGAGGACATTGTTAGAATTTTAAATAAATTAGTTATGTATTTACAAAGTATTGAGTATTATTCTGATTTAGATTCTGGTATGTGGGAGGAAGATGAGGAAATTCATTCATCTTCAATTGGTGCTTGTGTTGCTGGATTAAGTAATGTTTCAAAAATTGATGGGATAAACGTTTCAAAGGAATTAATTTTGAAGGGAAAAAAAGCTTTGAATTCTCTTTTGCCTAGGGAGTCTAAAAAAAAGTTTACGGATTTATCTTTGTTATCTTTAATTTATCCTTATAATGTTGTATCTTCTATGCAGTCTACTGAGATTTTAAAAAATGTTGAGTATAGTTTGTTAAAGGAACGTGGAGTTATTAGATATAAAAATGATTATTATTATAATAAAAATACTGATGGGTATAGTGAGGAGGCTGAGTGGACTTTTGGTCTTGCTTGGTTATCAATTATTTATAGTCATTTAAAAGATCATAAAAAAGCAGCTTACTTATTGGATAAAATGATTGCTGTTGATACAAAGTTTGGGATGCCTGAATTATATTTTTCAAATTCTGAGAAGTATAATGAGAATACTCCTTTGGGTTGGAGTGAGTCTTTATTTTTGGTTGCAATTTTTGAGTTACATGATTATCATTCAAAGAAAAAAAGTGTGTTTGGTAAAATACTTAATAAGTTATAATATTTTGAATTATTTATATAAAATATTTTTTTCATTTTCAATAATTATTTTGTCTTGATTTCTACTAAAATCAATTTTTTTTAATTTTTTTTTAATTTCTTTCATATGATGTTCTTTAAGTTTTACTTCTAAGTTTAATACTTCAATTTTACTATAAATTAATTGAATCTCTAATTCTAACTTTTCAAAATTATTGTTTAAATCTTTTTTTAGTTCTGCCATTTTTATTTATTTAGTTTAACTTATTTTCATTAGAATTTCTAATGCTTCATTTGATGTTAACATCTCTTTTTGTTCATTATAATTAATATTCATACCATCATCATCATATCTTGGAATTATGTGCATGTGATAGTGTGAGATGTCTTGCTCAGCTGCTTTATTATTATTTTGAATGATACTAACTCCGCCACAGTTTAATTTTTCTTTTAAATTACTTGCAATGATTTTTGATTGTTTTGTAATTTCAATTAAAGTATCTTGTTCAATTTCAAATATTGTTTTAGCATGGGTTTTTGGAATTATTAATACGTGTCCGTGGTTTGTTGGAAATATATTTAAAAAAACTATAATGTTTTGTGTTTCATAAAGTTTGTAACATGGGATTTCTTTTTTTATTATTTTACAAAATAGACAATCGTTGTCGTGTATGTGCTCTGTGTTTGTTTCTGTACTTGTCATAAATATTTATACTTTTACTTTTTTATAATATTTATGTTTATATTTTTGTACTAACCTAAGTTTGGATTCACAAATACTACAATTGCACTTCTTTCTTTATTGTATCCTTTATTTTTAACTAAATGTTCTAACGCATCAATTTTTTCATTACTGAATTCATTCCATCTTGTTGCTATAAATAAATTTCCTTGATTTTCTTTATATTTGATTTCAATTTCTTTTCCTTTATGTACAAAATATAAACCATCTTCTGTTTCGTACAAAGTTAGTGTTAATATTCCTCTATCTACATGGTTTTTTGCAAGCATTGTACATTCTGATTTTGGTTTGTAATTTAAAATTCTTAAATTTAAATCTGGTTTATTTTCTTTGTTTAAAAAATCATTTTTATTTATATAATTTTGAGAATCTAATTCTTCTATAATTTGAATTATAACTTTTGCAACTTTAGTGTATACTGAATTTATATTATTTATGAATTTAGTATAATATTTATTATCTTTGATATAGTTTTTTTGGTTTATGTCTGGATTAAATTGAAAATAACTTTTATTGTCGAACCCTTCTATGTCTGATCTTGAATTGTATCCAAATATAACTCTTGAGTTTTTATTATATGTGTAGTTTGTTTTTTCTTTTTCTTTTTCAGATGTATTTTTATCAAATTCACGATATGAAAAAACTGTATCTTCAAATTCTTGTTTTGAAATTGGGATTGTAATTTGGCTAAATCCTTTATTTTTAAAATCATCTATTGTGCTCATACTTTATTTGTATTTTATTTATTTAAATAACTATGGTTTGTATTTTATTTATGTACTAACCTATAATTTGTTTTTTATTTTTTATTTATATTTTTCGTGCTTTAAACTGTGTCCTTTCTTTTCAAATAATTCAATTAATGATCTTAGGTATTTTAAATCATAAACTAATGGTTTTATGATTGTAATTATTGCGAATCTGAATAATTCTAAATATGTATAGAATAAGAAATATAAACTTAAAAATACTACTAAAAATAAATCTATTCCGTGGTGCGCGTAGAAATCTCTTCTTGATTTTGCTTTTACAAAGTGTCTCATTAAGTCTGCTGCAAATATTAATAAAATTAATTTTGATACAATTCCTAAATATACTAATAGGTTTGTACTTAAATCAAAAAAATAGTTTGCGATTAAATTTGATAAAGTAAATACTATTGCAAAAAATACTAAATTATCTAATATTTTGTCAAATGCTGTTTGGTGCAAGTATTTATTATAAACTCTTTCAAGGTGCGTGTGGTTTATGTAATATTCACGATGAATGTGTTTATTTGATTTAAAAAATTCAGAAATCTTCATTATAATTATTAAATGGTGTTTAAGGTATTAAAATAAGTCTTTTAACTTATTGGTTATGAATTACATATAACTCATTTCTAATTATATTTTTTACCAATCGCCATGAATGGAAGTTTAATTTTTGATTGCGGAAATTGTTTAAGTATCCAATCTACAAATGTATTACAATTATTTCCTAAATAATTATATTTATCTTTATATTTATAATTCGTATAATTTTTATTTACAAATTCATTTATTTGTTCTGCTAAATTTCCTGTTTCAAATCCTATTATTTTTGAAGTAAATCTTTTATTTCTATTTGTATAATATTTAATCATTCCTATTTTTGGTTTAAATAAATTTTTACGAAGATGTTCTAGTTTTATTACTTTTTTATTTTTACTTTGCCAAACTTCATATCTATTTATTTCAAGGAATTTATTGTTGAGAATTCCTAAGCCTTAATAAAAATTGAAAATTTTTATGAAGTTTCCTTTTTGGTTTGTTACAATATATGTATGTTTTATGAATGGAAGTATTGGGTTTAAAGGAGAATAAAATACAAAAAATTGCTCTTTTGTTTTATCTAAGATTGTGTCGTAGTCTAGATTTTTTTGTTTCATATTTTCTTACCTTCATTGTATAATTTATTAAATATTTCTTTAAAGAAAAGATATAAATTATTGTCAGTTATGTGTGTTCCTGTGTATGTTCCTTGCTCTATTGAATATAAAATAACTTGATTATTAAATAAAATCATTGAACTATTTTTTTCTTTTACAAATCCATTAGTTTTTGTAAATCTTTTTAATTTTTTATCTGTTTTCCAATCTTTGTTTGTAGTAGGTTCAATTAAAAGTTTAATAGTTATATCTTTTTCAATTCTTCTTGCTCCGTAGTTATGCCAGAAATAATCGGAAAAAATTTCATCATTATTTTCTTTATTTGCAATCCACAAAATTTCTTTGTTTTGCGTAAGTGTTAGTAACATTAATTTTTTTAAAGCTTTTAGTCCCGTAAATGTTGAACTACTAGTTTTAGTGTTTGAAACTTTTTTTAGTTTATTTAATACTGGAAGTATTTTTATAATTTCTTGTTCTTTTTCTTTAATTTGTTCTAAAAATATTTCAGGAGATATTGCTTTATAGAAAGGTTTTAAATCTTTTTTTATTTTTGATAAGATTCCTTTTGATTCTAAGGTTCGAACTCTGTCGTATATTGTTTGTCTTAGTAATCCGGTTTTGTGTGTGATTTCTTGTTGTGATGAATCTCCATTTTGTAATATGTATAAATATATTTGAATTTCGATTTTATCAAGTCCAAAATTACTTAGGGTTTGTTTAATTTGTTCATTCATAAATTGTAAGTAATTTTATTACTTATAAACTTTATTATATTTCGAGTATTATTTATATTATGGAAAATATAAATTTTTGGAATAAAAAAATAAATTTGTTAAGAAGTGATATAATTGTTACGCCAGAATTAATTAAATTATTGAAAAATGAGGATTTATGTGGGAAAAAAGTTTTAGATTTTGGTTGTGGTGATGGAACTATTACAAACGAGATACAGAGTTGTGGCGCAGATGTTACTGGTATTGATATTAATGAAGATTTAATTAATTTAGCTAAAACTAATTATGATTGTAATTTTATAGATTTAGATGGCAGAAAAAACCTTCCATTTGAAAATGAGTCTTTTGATATTATATATTCTTCATTGGTTTTTTTAGAGTTTGATGAAAAAACAATTAAAAATATTTACTCTGAATTATTTAGAATATTAAAAAAGAATGGAAAACTTTTTATTACAAATATACATGGTTGTTCTCTTTATTTTACTTTAAAATCAACTTTAGTTACTAACTTAGATGATAAAAAAAAGTTATCTTATTTTAAAAAAAATCAAAAAAATAATATTTTATTACATGATATAAATATGAAAAATTCAGTTAATTTACAATATTATAATCATAATTTAAGTTCATTAATTAATTTAGGAATTGATAAAAATTTTATTTTAAATAAATTTAAAGAAGTAAAACCAAATACAAATAATTTAAAATTATTTTCAAAATTAAATACTGAAACTAAAGTTCCATCATATATTATTTTGGAGTTTGAAAAACAAAAATCAACTTATGATTATGTTTTAGAAAAAATAGAAAACTTAGAGAGAAATTGGGTTTATGAATTATCTGAAAAAGAAAATAAGTTTCATAGTTTTGGTAGAGTTCCTGAGGATGGTAATAGTGTTGGGTTTTGGTCAGTTCCAAAAAGAACAGCTAATTTTTTGAAAACAATGATTGAAGTTACTAATTCTAAAGTAATACTTGAACTTGGAACTTCTGTTGGATATTCAACACTTCATATGGCAAAAGCTATTGAGCATAATGAACATGCTCATATTTTTGGAACTGAGATATTATCTAAAAAAATAAAACTTGCAAAAAACAATTTCAAATGTGCGGGGTTAAATAATAAAATAACATTATTTGAAAAAGATATAAAGTATGTTTTAGATAATTGGAATATAAATAAAAAGATAAATTTTGTGTTTATGGATGCTGATAAAGAAAATTATAATTTATATTTTGAAACACTTTTATCTTTAATAAGTAAAAATGGTATTATTGTTGTTGATAATGTTGGAAGAGTTTTAATGACTGATGGAAGTTATGTTGATTGCGAGTATATGAATAAATTTAAATCTAAAATCTTATCTGATAAAAGAGTATTTAGTAAATATTATGATTTTGATAATGGTATTTTATTAATTTTTAAAAAATAATTAAATATATATTTAATTATTTATAATTTAGCTTTATCTAAATCAAGAAATTACAATGTAATTTCTAAGCCTTTGCCGGTGACTTTGACTTATCCTTTATTTCAAGGTCTCCGTCGAAAAATTCACGTTGTGCAAACACTGCTTTATTTTTCTTTTTATCTAATTGTTTTCCTGATAATTGTCCACATGCTCCACTGATATCATCTCCCATAGATTTTCTAATTGTAACTTCAATTCCTCTAGTTTTTAAATAATTTCTAAATGCGATTACATCTTTTTCCATTGGCATTTTATAGTCTGCAAATTCGTGAGGATTATATACTAATAAATTTACGTGAGCTTTTCTATCAATTAGTAATTCAACTAATTCTCTTGCATGTTCTATTTGATCGTTTACATTTCCAATTAAAACATATTCATAACTAATTCTTTTTCCAGTTTTTTCTACAAAATAATCACATGCTTTCATTAAATCATCTAATGGATATCTATCACTAATTGGCATCATTTCACTTCGTAGTTTTTGGTTTGGCGCGTGAAGTGAGATTGCAAGTTTTGCTTGAATTCCAATTTCTGCGTAGTCGTAAATTCTTGGAACAATTCCTGATGTAGATACAACGATGTGTCTTGCTCCGATGTTAAAGTAATCTGGGGAATTTAACATTAGTAAAGATTCTGAAACTGGTTTATATGTTAAAAATGGTTCTCCCATTCCCATGTATACAACGTTTGTAACTCTTACTTCTTGGTGTTTTAAATATCTTGATACAAATAGAACTTGTTCTACGATTTCTTCAGTAGTTAAATTTCTTCTATATTGGTTTGCACCTGTTGCACAGAATTTACATCCAACTGCGCAGAATACTTGACAAGAAACACACACAGTTTTTCTTTCGTCTTTGTGTTCAATTAATACAGATTCAATGAAGTGTCCATCGTGTGTTTTAAGTACAAATTTAACTGTGTTTCCACTTCTATGGGATTCAATTAATTCCATTGTTGTTAATGGGATTTTTGCTTCTTTGATTTTATCTTTTAACCATTGTGGAAATGTTGAAATTTCATCATAGTCTGTGATTAAATCTTTATAAATTGCGTGTTGTAGTTGTTTTAGTCGGAATTTTGGAACTTTATTTTCTTGAAATAGTTCTTCTATTGTTTGAGTCATAGAAATATAAGTATGTTTTTATTTATAAAAAGAAGTATTTAATATAATATAATATTTTTAATTTTAAATATAAAAATAAATTAATATATTTTCTTTTGTATGTCTTAGAGTTATAATTTTTTTAATTAATGTTTCAATTTCAGTAATTTTAGTTGACCTTATATATTTTTCAAATATTGGAGATATTTCTTTTTGTGCTTGTTTATACAAAATTAATTTTGATATTTCTTCTACTTCTCCTCCATAATAACTTTTATACTTTTTT
>JABSQY010000004.1 GCA_013215525.1 Nanoarchaeales archaeon
ATTTTGGCAAAAATAAAATCTCATGGATTTGACATTCAAGGAATATTTAAAGAATTATTTTTATTTTTATCTAATAATAAATTGGGTAATCTAATATCTTTAATAATTATATTTATTATTTTAAATTATTTTAATTTACTTGATAAATTTTATGAATATTATAGAAATCTAAATAGATAATTCCTAACTTCATTTCATTACGTTAAGAATTAATAAATATATTTTTCTCTGCTTACGAGAAAAAACAAAATAGAGATTTTCTTTTTATCAAGTTCGCTAATCGCTCACATCATAAAAATAAAATCCTACTTGAATTCACGCTCGAGCTTCTTTGTTCTCTTCTTTCGATTATGACTTATAACAAAATTATGAACTGAATCTCTTACTTTTCTTAAAAATAACATAAACTTTAAATCATTATCAAACACCAAAGGTTCCTTAGACTTTAAAGTATAAATATCATTCTTCTTTCTTTCTGCTCCTTTTCCAATACTTATCAAATCAACTTTATCTAAAATCCCTAAATCCTTTAAAACTTTACGTGACACACTAAACTGACCAAGTCCACCATCAATCAAAATCAAATCTGGTAACGGTTTGTTTTCATTTATTAATCTTGAATATCTTCTATAAACACATTCTTCCATAGATGCAAAATCATCATTCTTCCCTGAAAAACTTTTAATATCAAACTTTCTATAACCACTCTTATCAGGTTTCTCATCAACCCAACGTGTCATACCACCAACAAGAAAATCATAACTTAAATTACTCATATCAAAAACTTCAATCACCTTAGGAAGATTCTTTAAACCAAGTTTCTCTTTAACTTCAAACAATACATTCTTCTTCCCAACATTAAGTTTAGCATTACTAATCCCAAGTTCAACAAGACTCTTTTTCTCTCCTCGCTGTGGACAATTAATCACAACTTTCCGACCAGACAACCCACTCAAATATTCTTCAAGTAATTCAAGTTCATTTTCATCTTTCCAAAAAGAATGAGAAACTAAAATCTCACGCGGAACATACGCTTGCGAATAATACATCTTAACAAAACTTGTAAACGTATCTTCAATATTATCCAAATCAAACTTAAACTCAGACTTAGAAGAAATAACACCCTTTGAAATATTAAGTAAAACAAAAACATTCTTCGAATTGACTTCATCAACAACCATAGAAATTACATCTTGATCATAATTCTTAACCAAATCAATCTTTTGTTTCTCAAGTAAAATCTCAATAGAATGTAGTTGTTTCTTTTTAATAAGAGCTTGTTCAAACTTCATCTCAGAAGAGCATACAGCCATCTCATCTTTTAATTTTCGCTTAACAGCAGTAATGTTACGTCCTTTCAAAAAGTCTCGCGCAAGGTCCACACGTTCCATGTAAGAATCAACATCTATCTCAGAAAGTGAGCGAGCAGGCGCAAGCCCAATATCATAATTTAAACTAGATTTTGTAGAGTATGTTTTATCAGTAATAAGTCCAAACAAACTAATAGTTAGATTAAAGATATCATTACGAACAGCAGAATCAACAAACGGCCCAAACAATTCTCCTCTCCCAGAAGTACGTCTAGTAAGCATAAGTTTAGGAATCTTATCAACAGACAATTTAATATAAGGATAAGTTTTAGAATCTTTAAGTAATATATTGTACTTAGGTTTATGTTTCTTAATAAGTTTATTTTCAAGTATTAGCGATTCAACTTCATTATCAACAATAAAGAATTCAACATCAAAAATATTAGAAACTAGAATACGTGTTTTCGCTGAATGTATGTGATCTGATGTAAAATAATTAGATACACGTGAGCGCAGATTTTTAGCTTTCCCAATATATATAATCTTATTAAATCTATCTCGATAAATATAAACTCCAGGATTGATAGGTATTGAATTACGATTAAATACATATTTAGAAACTATTTCAGTCATTATAATTTATATAATCTTTCAGATTATATAAATATGTTTTTTTTGCTCAATCTTTTTTACTGATTTTAGGGGAAAAGATGAGAACGCCTCAAGATGGCGGGCGACTCGAACCGTGAAGAAATTAGTCGAAAAAAGGTTGGTTGGAATTGAATTACGATTAAATACATATTTAGAAACTATTTCAATCATTATAATTTATATAATCTTTCAGATTATATAAATATATTTTTTTGATTAATTAAATAACAAACACAAACATAAAACAAACAACTAAACAACTAACTAAATTAAAATGCAACATAAACTACAATTACCATTGAAAGTACAATTAAAAATATAAACTTTAAATATCCAAGTAAATCATCTTTAGCACTTTCAGTTTTATCTGGTTCTCTAAAATTATCTATTCTTTCTTTAAGAACTTGACCTGATAACATTTTACCCATTTTATTTTCAGTCTTATTTATACTTTTATTTCTTGTTTTTTTATTAAAATCATTATCTCCAAATCCAAACCCGAACTCTTTATCCTCAAGAGAAAATAGACCAAGTAATACTTCAACATTAGAACGACTACTACCTCCGCCACCTCCACCTGAACGGCCTCCATCTCCAGTGGTAGGTGTTGTAGGAATTGTAAAAATATCTTTAAACTCAAAACCTCCAAACCCAAACAATGAAAAGTGAGAGACATTAGCCCACAAAGTTAAAGTATCTAAATTAACTCCTGAATTAAGTTCAACTTCCCAAGCATTAGAACTTGAGTTAAAATAAAAAACTTTTAAAGTACTGATATTAATATTTTTTTCAATTAACAAACTTTCATTAAGTTTAAACTCAATAATTGCCCAACTCAAATTATCA
This sequence comes from Nanoarchaeales archaeon, assembly GCA_013215525.1. Taxonomy (GTDB): domain Archaea; phylum Nanobdellota; class Nanobdellia; order Woesearchaeales; family UBA583; genus UBA583. The sequence goes on from JABSQY010000004.1 coordinate 2,808, forward strand.
TGTATACTACTATCTGCATCAATTACAACAAAATTATTAACTAATTTAATTTTTTCACTAGATGAATTAGAACTATTTGAATCTGAACTATAATTAATAATACTAACTGGAGTAGGATTAAATTCATAAACTGTAACATTAATTGAACCAGCAGTTCCAACTTGAATTGATAACTTAACAGCATTAGAAGGAATATCAACTTTATTTACGCTACCTGTTACCAAGTTCACATTCTGAACTCTATCATCACCTTTATTTGAAATAATTGTAAAATCTTTACTTACTTTAGAATTATTATACTCATCAACACAGTACACATTCCAAATATTTTGTCCATAACTTAAATCATCTGAATTAAAAAAAAAACTAATATTATTCAAATTTGAAATATTAATATAACTACCATCATTTCTAGAATTAGTATTTAAAACGCAACTATCAACTTCAGACATATCAAAAATTGAAAAATTAATACTAATATTTAATTGTGTAGTTGTCACATATTCATTTCCAACTATATCTAATGTTACATTAGGACCACTTAAATCAACAATAGTATAATTNATAATTTTACTACTTTCANCATATGAATCACTACACGACACATTAACTGAATAATCTCCAACTTTTTTATAATCTAAACTATTTAAAGTAATAACTCCACTGGTCGTATTAATATCAAAATTTGCACCAGAACCTAAACCTGAATCAACATTATAACTTAATGAATCAGAATCAATATCAGAACACAAGATTTCAATATCTAAATTCCAACTAGTATTAAATATATAATTATCTAAATTAGTATTTGTAGGTTTAGTATTTAAAACTGTAAAATTAAAATCAGAACTAAATATATTTCCATAACTATCATTTGAATAAATAGTATAATTAATAATATTTCCACGAGTTTTTAAAATTTGAAATTCAAAAGATACATCTTTTGAATAATTATCTACACTCAAATATGTAGAATTTATACCATTACCTGAAAAATAATGAGTTACCCAGACATCAGAAACATTTTGTAAAAAATTAGAAATTGAAAAATTTAAAATAAAAGTATCA
>JABSQY010000040.1 GCA_013215525.1 Nanoarchaeales archaeon
GCTCCAAGTTCTATTGCCTTAAAAGCTACCCATGTTCCCCAAATCATAGCAAAAGTAACTACTGCTACTGGAATTACATTTGGTTGAACTTCACCACTTCCAATTTCTTTCAAATCAGCATTTCCAATTTGAATTTGTCCAACTGAATTTTCACCCATTACAACTTTTTCAGAAGGTGAAACTTCTGCCATTCCATTTGCGAAAGCAAAAGGTGTGGAAAGTATTAATACTGTTCCTGCGCTAGCGATTATTTTTTTCATTGTTACCATCGGCAGAAACACAACACTACTCTATATTAACTATTATATCTAAAAAAATCACATATTTTCAGCAGTTTTTTGAAAAAAAAAAAATCAAAAAAGGATAAATTTAATATTTATTTTAAAAATAATTATGTATGTTTATAAATAAAGAAATTGAATTTAAATAATGAATATTTACTCTATTATTTTATAGTTTTCTAAAATTTAGATTTATTTAAATTATTAAACTATTTTCTTAACGTTCGGAAAACTCACTAAAAATAATTTAAAATTAAAATAAAATAATTGATGCTCCATTCCGTTGAAATGAAAGATTTCAACTACACTACAAAATAGAGTTTTTATTTTATAATTCTACTCGGAAAGCTCGCACGAATAAAAAAATAAAAACCAAACTTATAAATCAACTCGAACATATATAGTTATGAATAAACCAGTTACCTTATATTTTCCTCCAATCAACAAACTAGGAAATATAGCATTTCGTAAAGTATGTAACAATTCTGGAGCAGATTTTGTATTTACTGAAATGGTTAGAGTAGAGAAGATAATTGAAGGAGACCCATTTCAATTACGAAAATTAAGAATACCAAAAGATATGCAATCTAAAACAATAGTTCAAATAATCTGCGAAGATATTACAAGAATTCAAGAATGTGTAGACAAAATAGTAGAATTAACAGAGGGATTATTTGAAATAAATTATAATATGGGTTGTCCACAATCAACAATGGCAAAAAATGAATGTGGTGGTGGAATTGTAAAAAATCCAAAAAAAGTATTTGAAGTGTCATATGCATTGGCGAAGGCCTGTAAAAAACATAACATAAAAGCAAGTATAAAGATAAGAATAGGAAAAGATAGGGAGAGTATAAATATATTAGAGAATGTTCAAAATATAAAAACAGCAGGGATTACTAAAATATATATTCATGGAAGAACATTACTTGATGGATACAGAAGACCAGCGACATATGAAGAAATAGGACAAGTAAAAAAAGCCCACTCAGAACTTGAAATAATTGGAAATGGAGATGTAATTGATTTAGAAAGTTTAAACAATTTAATTAATACAAGTGGTTGTGATGGTGTACTTGTTGGACGTGCAGCTCTAAACAATCCTTATATATTTAAAGAACTAAGAGATAAAACTCATGTAAAATTAAGTTCAGGAGTAGAACTTATAACTACAATTCCATCAATAATAGAATTACTAAATGCAGGAATACAAGAAGACTTAAACTTAGATTATTTAAAACAAAACATTATATATATGACAAAAGGTGTAATAGGTAGCGCAGAATTTAGAACTATATTAAACAATACTGGAAACATAAACGAATTTTTACAATATTGTGAAAGTATTATAAAAAATAAAAATAACTAAAAATGGAACAATTATTATTATATTATTTTATAGCAATCAATGTTATAACATCAATTACTTTTATTTGGGATAAAATAAAAGCAAGTGTAAATTCACCAGACAGAATTTCAGAATTAACTTTCCATACACTTGAACTATTTGGAGGTTGTTTTTCAACATTTATATTTATTAATTTATTAAATCATAAAAAAGCAAAAATGAGATATAAATTAATTTCATATTCACTTTTCACGTGTTGGGTGTATGTGTTTTGGTTAAATAAAGAATTAGTAATTTTAACAGTTAAAACTTTAATTTAATTTTTCAAATTAATTTTCTGAGTTTTCCATTTCTTTTTTAGTTAATTTCTGTCGAGCTTGTTCAATTACAACTTCTTCAAGTTTTATAACTGAATTTTTTTCAAAGTATTTGTTCATATTATAATTAAACATGATATTTTTATTTTAAAAACATTTACAATCACTATCAAAAATTACAACTAATATTTAAAAATCAAAAATAGAAATAAATTCTATGTTATACTCTTTAAAAGAATTAATATTTGGACTAAATGAATTTGAAAAAGCAAAAATTGATGATAGAATTAATCAAGCTTTTTTATTAGTACCAAAAATTGAATTAAAGAGACTTGAAGATTTTGAAATTCTAGAAGAAAATATTTACAAATTAAAAGAACAATTAAGAATCAAATCTTCAAATTTAAATAGAGTTATTAAATCGAGTAAATTAATTTCTAAAAAACAAGTATTAAAATTTATTAAAGATTTAGAAAATATAAGATATGATTTTCTAAAAGAAGTTTTTACAAAGTACGACACAACAAAACAACCAATCACACAAACAACACAGCAAACGACACAATTACAACAAGAACCAGAAGAAACACAAATTGAAAAACAATTAGATAAAGAAATTATTGAAGAAATTGAAAATAAAAAAAAAGAAGTAAAAGAAGAAGTAAAAAAAGAAGAAGAAATTGAAACAAAAGAAATAAAAAAAGAAAAAATAGAAATTTCAGATGAAACAGGAATTGAGTTAATAAAAGAAAAAGAATTCACACTTTTAATTAACAATGGAAAAACTCCTTATTTAACAATTAAGTTCAAAGAAAAGTTTGATTTAATTTTATTAAAAAAATTATCTAGTTTATTTTTTGAGATTTATCAAATGCATGGAACTAATATAATTGTAGAAAATAATATTGCATTAATAATTCCAAGATTCCAAGATGATAACTTAATATCATTACCTCACGCGCAAGTTGACATTGAAGAAATTTCAAGACTATTATTAGATTCTCAAAAAAAACCAACTATTGGGACTGATGTAAATAAAAAAGAAGAAATTACTGAAGAAAATTTAAAAGAAACTAAAATTGAAAAAGTAGAAGGTGAATATGTAACAATTACAGATGATTTTAAAAAACAAGAATTTAAAACAAAAAAAGTAGATGAAGATTCATTAGACGCGTTACTTACAAAACACCAAGAAGAACACAAAGCAAAAGAAGAAATATATACTACAAAACCAGAAGAAAATAATGATAAAATAAAATTCGAAACTTTTTCAGATGTTCCATCTGACAAAGGCTTAGGAATTTCCAATTCCTTGCAATCAGATGAAACTATTGAAATAATAAAAAAAGATGAAATAGTAAAATCTGAACCAGAAATTGAATTAATAAAAAAAGATGAAGTACAACAAGTACAACAAACAAAAAGTGAACCAGTAAAAAAAGAACTAACAACTTTAGAAGAACATCAACAATTAGCAAAACAATTAGAACAGGAACAACCACAAGAACAAGCACAACAAGTGCAGCAAGCACAAACACCAGAAAAACCTTTAGAAGTATTACCACCATTTCAATTTGAAATTTATCGTGATGAGAATGTAATTGTATATTTTAAAGAAGATTCAAAAGCAATGGGTACACTTTGTCTTACAACTCCAACAGGAGCGCCAATCCATACATTATCAAATGATTCATTATCCTACATTACAATATTCTCTAAAGTATTTGCAGGAGTTCTGTTTGAAGTTATGGGATGTCATGGAACAAACATAATCTGGAGTTTCAAAGAGAATACTGTAACAATTATTCCAAGAACTCAAGATGATAAAGTACTTGCGATGTGGAATCCACAAGAACAAACTCCAGAGATAATTGAAAAAATAAAAGAACAGTTATTAACAACAATATTACTAGAACAAGAAAAAAATAAACCAAAAGCTCAAGTTATAGAAGAATCAAAACCAAAATCTGCAATCGAAGAAATAAAAGGTGAATCTGATTCAGACAGAGAACAAAGAGCAAAACATTTACTTGATTCATTAAGGAGAATTCCTTAATAATAAAAGTTTAACTAACTTGAAAAATTTAATCAATTTTTTAATTAACAAATATTTATAAAGTTTAAAATCCATAAAATTTAAAGGATTATTTATAATTGAATAATATATTGTAACAAAAAAATAATTTTTATGGTAAATAAAATGAAGCAAATTACATGTTTTGGAGAAGTATTAATAGATTTTGTAAACACTAGTAGCAAAACTGATGGATTATTAAATTTGAAAAGTTACACTCAATTCCCGAGTGGTGCACCTGCAAGTGCTTCAGTTTGTATTTCAAAATTAGGTGGAAATGCATATATGGCTGGACAAGTAGGTGATGATATGTTTGGAGATTTTATCATAGATTCTTTAAAAAAATATAATGTTCATACAGATTTTTTATTAAAACACAAATCTGCAAAAACTACTTTAGTATTTGTAGCATTAGATGAAGACGGTGAAAGAAGTTTTAGTTTTCATAGAGATAACACAGCTGACGTTTTATTTCCAGAAAGTGAAGTTTGTGATGGATGGTTTAAAGATGAGGCGATAATTCATTTTGGAAGTCTTACATTAACTGATGATGTTATCACAAATGTTACAAAGACAATGATTAAAAAAGCAAAAAAGGCAAATTCATTATTAAGTTTTGATGTAAATTTAAGACATAATTTATGGGATGGTGGTAATGCTGATATTAATCTTATAAATGAAATAGCTTTTAAAGTTGATTTAATAAAATTTGCAAGAGAAGAATTTGATTACTTATGTGAAGGTAGAGATGAAGAATATATTAAAAAATGTTTTGATAGTGGCGTATCATTAATCTTAATTACAGATGGAGGAAATGATATTGAATATATTACTGCGCAAAAAAGAACTAGAATTCCTGTGCCTAAAGTTAAAGTAATAGATACAACTGGTGGTGGAGATGCGTTTATAGGTTCATTTTTATTTTGTATAAGTCAATTTGAAGACCCTAAATCAGTTTTAACATCAACTGATAAAATAGAAAAAATAGTTAAATTCGCATCAAATTGTGGAGCAAAAGTTGTAGCTGCACATGGGATTTTCACATCACTACCTTATTTTGAAGATATAAAAGAACATTGGCCTACAGAAATATTTAAATAAATTTTATTTATTTAACATTTATTTTATTTTTAAAAAATACTATTAATAAAAAATTAACTTCTTCCATACTCATCATCATATCTGACAATATCATCTTCTCCAAAATAATCTCCTGTTTGAATTTCAATAACTTCTAAAATTTCATTTGTTTTATTTCCTAATCGGTGTTTATTTCCAATAGGAATGTATGTTGATTCATTATAATTTAAAGTAAGTTCTTTATCACCATTAACAACATACGCTTGTCCAGTTACAACCACCCAATGTTCAGCGCGCCTGTTATGAGATTGAAGAGATAATATTTTCCCAGGCAAAACAGTAAGTCTTTTAACTTTATGTGTGTCTGAGTCTTCTAAAATTGTGAATGATCCCCATGGTCTAGTCTCTGTAATAGTTTCTTTTTCAGTTTCAATAGTTAATTTTTCTTCTTTTTTCATAATATGTTTTTATGGTTTTTATTTTTTATAAATCTATGTTAAAATCTTTCATTTTAAAAATAACTATATTTTTAATTTTCTTTAATTTTCTTTATTTCAATAAATAACACCAACAAACAAAAGACTTTATAAACCAAACTCATTTTTCCTAAACTATGAGTGAATTCAAACAAGTACTAGAAATTGAAAAAAAATACCAAAAAACAATTTCTAACGCAAATTCTAAATCTGAAAAAAAGATTTCAAAAACAGTTGAAGATTTAAGACTTAAAGAAGATGTAATGAAAAAAGACTTAACAGACGAATTAAGTTCTGACTTATCAAAGTTAAAATCCGATTTATTAAAACAAGGAGAAATGCAAGTTGAACTATCAAAACAAAACGCAGAAAAAATTATTAAAACTGCAAACGTTGATGATGCGGTAACACATTTAGTGGAGGAATTCAAAAATGGCTTTTAGTCCTGTATCAATGTCCAAAGTTAATTTGTTTATTCAAGCAGATAAAACTAAAGAAATTTTAAACGTATTATATGATTTAAAATTAGTTCAATTCTTTGATTTAAAAAAAGATGAGTTTGAAAAATTTGAACATAATGATTTAAATGATATTTCACACGAACTATTACAAACACGTTCATCAATTAGATTACTAAAAGATTACTTCAAAGTAAACACAAACAAACACGTAGATACTGCAATTGAAGATATTTTAAAAACAAAAACTAAATTAGATGATTTAAGTAAAAAAGAAATTGCTCAATCACATGAAGTAAAACAAACAAAGATTTTAACTCAATTAAAAGTTAAGTCTTCAGACATTGGGAATGAAGATTTAAAAATTGGATTTTTACCATTAAATAAAAAATCAAAATTAAATACTTTAGTAAAATCAGGAATTAAATTTAATTCATTTTCAACAGGTAATAGAGTATACTTTGTATGTAAAACAAAAAAGAAATTATCTTTTGAATTTAAAGAATTATACATTCCAAAATCCTTAGATGAAAACCTTTCTTCAAAATTAGAAAAAACAAGAAATTCAATTAAAAAAGCAAATTTAGATTTAAGAAATTTAGCTAATAATAATTTAGAACACCTACGTTCAAGAGAACACCAATTAACAAAAGAGTTAGAAATTTTAGAATCAAGACCAGCTTTTGCAAAAACTCAAAATATTGTAATTATTAGTGGACATATGCCAACAAATAAAACAAGAAAATTAAGAGTTGAATTAGTAAGAGTTTTATCTGATAAATTTGAGTTATCAATTGAAAAAGCAACTGATGAAAATACTCCAATTCAATTAAACCACGGACAATCTGTTGGTAACTTTGTAGAATTATTAAAAATGTATTCTTTACCAAAATATAATGAAATCGATCCAACATTTTTTATGTTTTTAACATTTCCATTATTTTTCGGTTTCATCTTAGGAGATGTAATTTATGGTTTAATTTCATTATTAATCTTTACAATTATGAAAGCAAAGATGCCTAAAATTAAAAGTTTTTTATCAATTTTACAATTTTCAGCTGCATCTTCAATTTTCTTTGGAATTCTTTTCGGAGAATTTATGGGATATGAGATTCACGGTGCATTTTATGGTTTAATGGCTAGAAGTCAAGAAGCAGAAGCATTACTTGGTATCGCGGTTGTGTTTGGTTTATTACATATTAACTTAGGTTTAATCTTAGGATTTGTAAATGAATTAACAAATGGACATACTAAAAAAGCAATTTGTGATAAGTTATCATATATTGTAATGCAAGTAGGTGTTGGATTATTAGGTTATGGAATTTATATGAGTTCAAATTTATTAACAATCATTGGAGCAGTTGTATTGTTTTTAGCAGCAGCTTTAATTTACATGGGACACGGTTTTATTGGAATTATGGAAATCCCATCCTTTTTCACAAACATTTTATCATACGCAAGACTTATGGCAGTAGGATTATCTTCTGTTGTAATTGCAATGCTTATTAACGATTATTCAGCAACATTCTTTGCGGCTGGACCATTAGGTGTAGTTGGTGCAATTATACTGTTCTCCTTTGGACACGCATTTAATATTGGACTAGGAAACTTTGAAGGTTTCGTTCACACTTTACGTCTACATTACGTAGAACAAATGACTAAATTCTATTCTGGTGGTGGAGAAGAATTTGTTCCTTTCGGTAAACGAAAGTTAGAACAAGAATAGTTTTTCTATTTGGAACTTTGTGAATATCTTTGATTTCACATCGGCTTAGGAATCTTTGATTCCTTGAAAAGAAAAATCGACCAAGAATAATCTAACGATTTATCTTTTTTCAAATGGCACCATGACTCATTGTGTCATCTGCATCTGAAATCGTTTCACATTGTGAAACTATATTCATTAGTAAACGAAAGTTAGAACAAGAATAAATTTATAATACAAATTTATTTAATTATGATTTCAGTCTAAATTTAAAAGTTCTAATTTCAAACGGTTTAAACTTAAGATTATTTAATTCTTTTTCACTCATCTCACTTAAATTATCCCATTCTATTAAATTTGTTTCAACTACTTTTGAAAATTGTTTTCCAATATTAACTTTAGTTATTGAAGGTTTTCCAGTTTGTTCAACTAATCTTACAACTACTGTATTTTTATCTTTTTCTGCACCTTTAATCACTGCAACTTGAATATCATCATTACTAACATTACAAATAGATGGTAATTCATTTGATTTATATCCATCAAACACAACTGGTGGATTATTTAATTCAAATGCTAATTTCATAACATTAGAATGAACTAAGTCTCCTGTGTGCGGTAATAATGAATAAACAAATTCATGTTTTCCAATATCTGCAGTTGGGTCAGGATACGTTGGACTTCTTAATAAACATAAATCTAACTCATTATCTTTAAGATTATGTCCATATTTGGAATCATTTAATAATGCTACACCATACTCATTTTCAGATAAATCTGCATATTTATGGGCTACACCTTCAAACTTTGCAACATCCCATGATGTGTTGTTATGAGTATTTCTCTCAACATACCCATATTGAATATCAAATCTTGCTCTTGAGTTATATAACTCAACAGGGAAATTAGTTCTAAGCATTTTATGTTTTTCATTCCAATCAACATTAGTTACAAAATCTAATTGTTTAGAATTTTTACTTAGTGTAATTTTTTGATTTATTTTTGAATTTCCAATTGTTAAATCTGCATTAATTGTTTGTCTAATGGAACCATTTTCAATTTTAGATATTTTCACAGACTTTGCAGTTTCCAAATCCATAACTTGATTATGATGATCAATATCCCATGCATCCCAGTCATTAACGTGGTCATCATATAAAGTCAAGATATTAGAATGTTTGGATTCTACTGCAATTTCTCTATCTGCTTGTTTATCATAAATTCTTATAACTTGTGCATCTTTATTTAATTCATAACGAATTAAATCATTTTCTAAAATTAAATCATCTAAACTACAAATCCCATTTTCTGCAACATTTGATTTTTGTAATGTTACTTGTGACATAGCTCCAATCTTTGTATATGCAAATAATCCGTCTACACCCATTTGTACAGGTACTGGAACTCCATTAATGATAGCACCACTATTTCCCCACGATGTAGGCAAACTAACATTACCTTCAAACTCTTGAGATAAACTATTAAATAATACTACTGAATCATCTTGTTTTGTAAATAAAATGTCTGCAATTTTTTCTTCTAAATTATTACATTGAGTAAACATTTGCTCATATTCTTTATGAGTATCTTCATAAACTTCTTTAATACTACTACCTGGTAAAATGTCATGAAATTGATTAATTAAAATTTTCTTCCAAATTTTATCAAAATCTTCGCGAGGATATAACTTACTATCTGCCATAGACCATAACATCTCAAGTTCATGCATTCTCTTTTCCATAAACCTATTTCTTTTCTTAACTAATGCTTGAGTTGTCAAAGTTCCACGATGAAGTTCTAAATAAAGTTCCCCTTTCCATTTATCAAGTTCATTATATGTTTTATTAATTTCATAAAAAAAAGCTTTAGCTGTGCTAAATTTAAGTCTAGGCACAGATTCTGTATTTTTTGATCTTTTATTTTGTTCAACATGCTCTTCTTGAGGTCCACCTCCACCATTCCCGATACCATATAAACTCATTGCTTTATTCTGAGTTCCTTTTTGTTTAAAATTTTTCTCTCCATCTTTTAATGATTTAGCAGTTGCAAAACCATTATAATTATCTTCTGGAGGAAAATGTGTTACAACTTTACTTCCATCAATTCCTTCCCATAAAAATGTTGAGTGTGGAAATGTATTAATTTGACTCCACGATATTTTTTGTGTTAAAAAAAAATCAATTCCAGATTTTTTCATAATTTGAGGCATTGCTGCAGAATATCCGAATACATCAGGCAACCATACATTATTTACATCAACATCAAATTCATCTTTAAAAAAATTTTTCCCATGAATTATTTGTCTAACTAAAGATTCTCCACTAGGAATATTACAATCTGGTTCAACCCACATCCCACCTTGACATTCCCATTGCCCTTTTTTAACAGCTTTTTTAATTCTCTCAAATAATTCAGGGTAATCTTCTTTAATAAATTGATATAATTGTGGTTGTGATGCTCCAAACACATATTCGGGATATTTGTCAATTAAATCAAGTTGACTAGCAAACGTTCTTGCAGCTTTTCTCCTTGTCTCCGCTACTCTCCACAACCAAGCAATATCTATATGTGCATGTCCAATAGCATACATTTCAATTGATGAGGCATACGCAGGTTTAGATAGTTCTTCATTTAAAAAATTTCTTGTAAGTGTAGCATCTCCTTTACTTTTTTCATATACTGTAATTGCATTATTTAAATGGTTAATACATACAGCACGTTTTCTAGAATCACGAGGTTCACTTTGATATATACTTTCTAAAGTATTAATATCTAGAAATAAATTCCAATTTTCTGTATCAAATACTACAAGATTCATACTACTAACTGTGGGATTATATTTTACATCTGCGTCACCGTCTACAAGTCCTGGGTCTAATCCCAAACCAAACAAACCATTAGCAGCAGCCTCAACCCACATATCTATTTTATAGTTGTCATTTCGATTTTTAGGTAATCTATAAAATTCTTTTTTATAATCTTTATCAAATACAGAACAATTAGTTAAACCATATATTGGTTGTCCTTGTTTTGAGAAAAGTAGAGCTTCTCCACCAAAATTTAACTGGAGTGCTAATTCTTTATCTTTAAAATTTTCAGGAATATCACTTTGTAAATGAATCCATGCACTATCCCAATTTTCACCCCAAACTTCTCCTATTTGAACTGGCTTAGATTCTCCATTTTTTCTTTCAGAATATTTACTTGATTCTTTGGAAACTGAGATAGTTGCACCCAAAGGATGTGATTCAGAAATGATATTTCCTATGACTCTATTTTTAAAGTTCAAAATACGCGTCTTTAATAAATTCTCTAGATTTTCGTTCATGTTTTATTTTTGTATTGTAATTAGTATGGTTTTAAATCTATTTAAACCTTTCTTTTTTAATTCAACCCAAATTAAGGTATAGATTTATAAATCTATTTTTTTATTTTTTTATTTTTATTTACAATATCTCTTATTATATGTATATTTCTAATATAAATACTTAATTTTAAGAATTATTAACATTTTCTAAAAAACATATTTTTCTAACTACATTCAGATTCACATATAATTTTAAGTTTTCATTAATTTTTCACTTATTACCTATTTTTCAACCTTAATTATTTATTTTTCAAAATTAATTTCATTTATATGTCTTATATCTACTCTAAATCTTCAAATTTCATCTATAAATCAAAACGTTTATAAATCAAAACGCTTTTAAAACAATTATGGTAGTAGAAACAATGATTTCAACAACAGGTTTATTAGGGATTGGTGCTGGTTTAGCAATTGGATTAGCAGCATTAGGTACAGGAATGGGACAAAGAGATGCAATGGCTGCGGCTATCGGTGCAATTTCAGAAGATCCAAAAATGTTTTCAAAAGCATTAATTTTCGCAGTTTTACCAGAAACAATTTTAATTTTTGGTTTCGTTACAGCGTTCTTAATCATGGGAATGGCGTAAAACCTCCCTTTTTTTAAGAATGTCTTTACAAGATATTTCTAGAGATATTCAATCTAAAGCAAACATCGTTAAATCAGAAATTAACGATTTAGCAAACATTGAAATTAAAAATCTAGAAAAAGAGTATGAAGAATCTTTTACTTTACATAAAGAGAAAGTTTCACAAAAGCATAACAGTGAAGCAGACTTAGTTTCAATAAAATTATCTAGTAAATTTTCTAAGATTTCAAAAGACTTAGAACTAGATGCAAAAGCTCAAATTCTAAATAGTGTTAAAACTCAGGCTTTAACAAAAATTTTAGATTTATCAAAAATTGATAGAGAAAAAGTAATTTCAAAATTATTTAAACTTGCAAAAAAAATGATTAGTTATGATGTAATTTTTACATCAAAAGCTGATTTAACATTTGTAAAATCTCTTGCAGCAAAAGATATTGTAGTTAAAGCTATTCCAAACTTAATTGGATTAGTATTTGAAACTAAAGATGGTTTAGAAAGATTAGATTTAAACTTTGAGAACTTATTTAATGATATTTTATCAGACAATGAATCTCAAATTCAAAAAATCTTATTTCAACAATAAATAATAAATGGCTAAAGTAATTAAATTAAAAAAAGATTCTTACAACTGCGCTAAATTAGCAGTTGCAAGCGGAAAACTTTACGGAACTGATAAGATCAAGGAATTAATGAATTTAGAATTCGATGAAATTTTAAGATTTTTAGAAGAAAATGGATTTAGAAATTCAGTAGATAAATCATATTTACAATACAATGGATTTTATTTAGTTGAAAGAGTATTAAATGATCACCTCTCAGAAATTTATAAATCAGTTTTTGCAGGGGCAAACAAAGTTAATCAAAAATTACTTGAATCATATTATTTAAAATATCAAGTACATAACATTTTAGTAGTATTAAGATGTAAATTAGCTAATGAAGAAGAATTTGAAACTTATTTAATTGGTGATTCTAAACAAAAATCTAATTATATTAAAGCATTCGCAATGCCAAGCAAAGAAGATGCTTTAGAATATTTAGTTAAAAAATTAGGATTTAATAGTGAAACTGCTTTGGAGCATTTCAAATCTGGATTATATAACTTAGAAAACTATTTATATAAAACATATTACACAAAATTAAATGAATTAAATTTTAAATTTAATAATATTGATGAAAAGAATTTTTCAAATTTCATTAGAAATTATATTGATTTATTAAACGCAAGAACATATTTAAGATTAAAAGTTGAAGATTCAAAATCTTTGAACTTTAAAGACTTCTATATGTTTGGTGGAAGATTAGTACTTGAAGATTTCACATCTTTAAATTCAAAAAATCTTGATGAAACATTAAAATCATTTAATGAGACATTTGGACAAATTGAAGGTATTGATTCAGATTCTTTTGAAAGTTTAGATCAAAGAATTTCACATCACAAAAAAGATAGTGAATCTTTATTTAATGGAGTTCGATTCGGATCACCATTTTTTGCTTTAAAGTTTTTATTTAAAGTAGAAAAAGAAATGAATCAATTAAGAGTTTTATTAAAAGCTAAATATTTAAAATTAGATAAAGCAGAAATTGAGAGGTTAATTTAATAAAATGGCAAAGATAACAGTTTGTGGAGATGAAGAATTCACATTAGGATTTGAATTAGTTGGAATGGATGCATATACAATGGATAAATTTGAAACTTTAATTTCAAAAAATTCTGATGCAGGAATTGTAATTATCTCTCAAGATAATTATGATTCATTAAGTTTAAAATTAAAAAACACAGTTGACAAATTATTAAAACCAATTGTTGTAATTTTATCAAAAGAAGATATCAAAGGTGGAAATTTACGTGATAGTATTATTCGTGCGCTTGGTGTTGATTTACTTAAATAAATATTTTCTTTGAAAATATTTATTCTTTATCTTATTTTTCTTTTTTAGTCAATGTTTTTTTACTAATTTTAGGGAAAACTGAGTAAGCCTTTTAAAGGGCGAAACGACGTGTCCGTTAAGAAATTAGTTTAAAAAAAGTTGAAAGCAAGATATCAAAGGTGGAAATTTACGTGATAGTATTATTCGTGCGCTTGGTGTTGATTTACTTAAATAAATTTGTTTAATAAATTTATTTAAGATATTTTTAAATATTTTATTTCTAGTAAAAAACAAGTATTATAAATATTAATTTTATTATTTATTTATGAAAACATTTACTGAAATAAAATTTTATGTTTATTCTCAAAAAAATAATATTACAAAAGATAATTTTAGAAAATTATTTGATATAATTATTTCAGAATATTTCTCTAATTCAATTGAGATAAATTCAATAAAAATTAAAAATTTTAATGAATTATTTAATTTTAT
>JABSQY010000041.1 GCA_013215525.1 Nanoarchaeales archaeon
AAGTAAAAGTAAAAATGTAAATATAAAAATGGAAATAAAATAAAAATAAAATAAAATAAAAGTGAAAATAAAAATCGGGAAATAAATAATGATAAAATAAGATTAAAAAATAAGAAATGAAATTAAAGTTGAACTTGATTTTTTAAAAGAAAATATTGCAATTAATTTTCCAAATGTTGAATTTATTAATAAATTAAAAGTAATAACTTCAAAAGAATATTTAGATAATTTAATTAAAACAAATCTTGAAAAGTTTTGTATTAAATTTAATGCATATATGAAAAAAGTTAATATGTTGGGAGTTGCAATTACTCCTTCTATAATTTATTCAAATATTAGTTTAGTTTTTGTATCAAAAGGTTTAGAGATGTCTGAGATTGAAAATCCTTGGTTAATATCTTTTATTTCATTTTTTTCTCTTTCTTTAATTTTTTATTCGACAAGTTTTATAAATTTATATAAAAAAGATGTTAATAAATATAAAGATAATATAAATTTATATATTCAAGATTGTGTTAATTTTTTTTTAACAATGGCGCCACTAGGTCAAGGGGTAGGTGGGCCAGCATATACTGCATATGTTTTTTTCTTTGAAAGTTTAGGCGTAAATCAAACTTTAAATTTAATGATTTCAAATACATTAAGAAGTTTTCTTTTGGTTCCTATTGTAATTCCATTTTTTTTATTTACTGATAAAATTAAAAGTAAATTCAATAAATTAAAAAAATAATAAAACTTAAATTTCTTTTAAATTTGACAAAATTTAAGTAAACTTTATATATTACTTTAATTCATATATTACTATGAATACAAGAAAATTATCAGAAATTGCAATTATTTTTATGGGAATTGTGTTATTAGTTTTTTTATTAAAGGAATTTCAAAGTTTTTTAAGACCATTTGTGATTGCTGTTATCTTAACATTTTTATTTGTACCTTTTACTAGATTATCTGTAAAAAGGCGACACAGTATATTATTTGGGACTCTTTCTGCAATTGCATTGTTAAGTGTTGTAATATTTGGAGTTACGTATCTGATTAGTGATTCAGCAGTTACTGAAAATACAAATATTGGATTTACAGATAAATTGATTGGACTTGTGAGTGAAGATATTGATTTATTTGGGAATTCTTTTTCTTTAACTTCTTTAATCGATCCTGCAAAGATTGGAGAGATGATTTCTAAAACATTTTCTGTTTTGTTTAGTTCAACAACATCTTTTATTTCAGAACTATTTATTATTATTTTGTTTGTATCTTTTTTATTACCTGTTCATGACATTTGGGTTAATAAAATTAAAAATTCTTTGTCTGGAGAAAATAAAAAATTGTTTAGAAATACAATGGAATTAGTTGAACAATCTATTAGAGATTATTTATATGTAAAATCAATTGTATCTTTTGGGACTGCAGGAGTTAGTTTTTTATTTATGATGAGTTTTGGTGTTGAGTATGCTGCATTGTTTGCGCTTATGATTTTTGCTTTAAATTTTGTTCCAAATATTGGTTCAATTTTAGCTGTTGGAATTGTTGGATTATCACATTTTGTAAATTCAGGTTTTGGAGTAAGTTTTGTAGTTTTACTTGTTTTATTAATTGTTACACAAATTATTTTTGGAAATGTTGTTGAACCTAAATTTGCAGGGAGCAAGTTAGATGTGTCGCCTGTTTTGATTTTACTTTCTTTATTTTTCTGGGGAAGTATTTGGGGAATTGGTGGGATGTTGTTTTCCGTGCCGCTTACTGTGATAATAAAAATTGTACTAACGAAGGTTTTGAATTCAAATTCTTTCAAGTAATTTCACTATGTGAAATTTTATTTTATTATGCTTTGGGATTCTTTTGAAACGGATGCTTGCAGTCACTACGTAAACCTCGTTCGGGACATAGTGAACAAGTTCACGAAGTTTTGTCCAGAGCACTCACTTTTTTAGAATCGCACAAGTATATATCTTAGTCGAGATTCAAAAAGCAAGCACTCTGAACAAAAATCCTCCTAAGTTCATCGTTCTTGTTTTCTTTTTTCTTTTTATTTTCGAACATATTTAACTCTTGTATAAAATTTCAACATTACATTTATAAACTTAAAAATCAATATAATATTTATGAATAATAATTTTAAAGTTAAAGTTGCAGAAGCGCATCAAAATGATGTAAATTCAGGTATTATTCGAGTTAATCGAAAAATCATTGGAGCTTTAGGTTTAAATTATGGAGATATCATAGGAATCGCTGGAGAGAATAAAACTCTTGCTGTTGTTGACAAACCGTATCCGTCTGATTTGATGCTTGATATTGCTCGTATGGATGGAGTTATTCGAAAGAATGCTAAAGTGTCTGTTGGAGAACACATAGAGTTGTTTAAACCAGAATTAATTGAAGCTAAAAAGGTTGTATTATCTCCAGTTACAGAGTTTAATTCTAATCCTGCTAGTTTAAGTATTTTAAAAGAAGAGTTGTTACGAAAACCAATTGTTAATGGAGATATTATTTGTATTAAACCTAATAATAAAAAACGATTAATTTCTCGTGATAATAAGTTTGCAATTGATATTTTTTCTTCAATTCAAGATGAATTTTTAGGTTTAAATTCTAATGGAAATAAATTTTTAGTAACTGTTAGTAAGCCTTCTGGTTTCTTATTTATTGGTCCAAATACTAATGTTGAAATTGTTAATAAGTCTGAATATGAAACTGATTTGTCTGAGATTAATTTTGAAGATATTGGTGGATTATCAGAACAACTTATTAAAATTCGTGAGCTTGCAGAATTTCCATTTAAACATCCTAAAGTTTTTTCACGTCTTGGGATAACTGCTCCAAAAGGAATTTTATTATATGGTCCACCTGGAACTGGGAAAACACTGCTTGCCAAAGCGCTTGCTTATGAGACTGATGCTAATTTTTTTTCAATTTCTGCGCCAGAGATTGCTAATAAATTTTTAGGTGAATCGGAGAAAAAGTTACGAGAATTATTTGAGAGTGCTCGTTCAGTTGGTTCAGCGATTATTTTTATTGATGAGATTGATGCGATTATGTCTAAAAGAGATGATTCTAATAATGATTTTGATAAACGTATTGTTGCTCAGTTATTAACTCTTATGGATGGTTTAAATAAGGCTGATGGTGTTGTTGTAATTGCTGCTACAAATAGAATTGATAGTTTAGATGAAGCATTGCGTCGGCCTGGTCGTTTTGATAGGGAGATTGAGATTGGCGTTCCAAAGGTTGATGGACGAATGGAAATTTTAAAAATTCATACTAGAAATATGCCAATTGAATTACCTAAACAATTTAGTGTTTATGAAAAAAGATTAAAAGAGTATAATAAAAATATTTTAAAAATTTTAAAGGAAAAGGCTGATGATACTAAAGAAGATTTAGGTAAGATTGAAGAAATCGATGGAGTTAATGGAGTTGATGATGGTGCTGATTGTGTTGTTGATTTAAAAGTTATTAAAGAAGATTTCAAAAATGATGTATTTTTAGGTTTATCAAAAATTCCAGAAGAAATTTTATCTGAGGTTCGTGATGAGAATTGTGATTTAATGCTTGAAGATATTGCAAAGTCAACACACGGTTTTGTGGGGGCTGATTTGGAAGCTCTTGTGAAAGAAGCTGCATATAATGTGTTACGAACTAATTTTCCTGATATGGCATTTGATGACGAAGTCCCAATTGATGTGTTAAACAAACTAGAGATTAAGAAAGAAGATTTTATTAATGCTTTAAGTGTGATTAGACCTTCTGCAATGAGAGAGTTTATGGTTGAGGTGCCTGATGTGAAGTGGAGTGATATTGGTGGGCTTGATGATTTAAAGCAACAACTTACAGAGATGATTGAGTGGCCTATTAAAAATCCTGAGGCTTTTAGTCGGCTTGGAATTAGTTCACCTAAAGGGATTTTAATGTATGGTCCGCCTGGGACTGGGAAGACATTACTTGCAAAGGCTGTTGCGAATGAGTCAGAGTGTAATTTTATTTATATTAAAGGACCTGAATTAATTTCAAAAGGTATAGGGGACACTGAGAAAACAATTCGTAAGATTTTTTTGAAAGCACGTAAGAGTTCACCAAGTATTTTGTTTTTTGATGAGTTTGATTCTATAGGTGGATTACGTGATGGTAATACTGCGATGAATTTTGTTAATCAAATTTTAACAGAAATGGATGGTCTTGAAGATTTAGTTAATGTGAAAGTTCTTGCAGCAACTAATCGTCCAGGTTTGATTGACCCAGCTTTATTACGTCCAGGTAGATTTGATAAATTAGTTCTTGTTGATATTCCTAATTTAGAAGCTAGAGAAAAAATATTAGAAGTTCATTTAAAGAATACTCCAGTTAGTAATTTGAAAAAGATTGTATCAAGTTTAGCAGGACAAACTGAAGGTTATGTTGGTGCAGATTTACAGGCTGTTGTGAGAGAAGCTGGTTTGATTGCATTACGTCGTGATATTAATTCTAAAAATATTGATGATAAAGATTTTGAGAATGCTCTTGATATTGTTAAGCCGAGTGTGACGGAGGATGTTTCTAAAAAGTATAAAGAGATTGAACAGGAGTTGAAACGAACTTCTCCTGAGGAAGAAGGGTTGAGTATGAATTCTTATATCTGAACTTATTATGCTTTCGAACACGTCAAGAAATTGAGAGTTGTAAATGTAACTAATAGTGACAAAATAGATAGATTTATATATTAATAACACGTAATTTATATATGATAGAATTACCTCGTACATCAATTATTGCGTCACCTTTATATATGCCTGTTTTAGAAAATAATGAAGTTGTTAATTTTCAACCAGTAACTCCTAAAGCTGGTGAGTATGTTGCTTTAATTTTCAGAAAAGGATTTGTTTCAACTAATATTCTTTTAACTAAAGGGTCATTATATGGTAAAGAAAAAGGACTTTTTGCAGATTTTGACCCTGTTAGTTTAGAAGCTTTGATTACTGAAGAATATATTAATAAACAAAGTTATAAACATTTTTTTAATGATTATGGTATTAATTGTTCAGATAATTTATTATTAAAATTACCTGAAATTGCTTGCGTGTATAAAGTTAATCCTGAGGGGAGTTTTAAAATTGCTTTGGCTGAAAAGAAAGGTAATAATAAAACGCCACTAGTTAAATTTTCAGAAAGAACTAAATTTGCTTTAAATTATTGAAATAAAATACCTATTTTTTTATAATATGAATATTTATATATATTCTCTTATTGCTTTATTTATGAAAGATAATATGAGATGTGTTGTTTATGAAAAATATGGAGGTCCTGAGGTTTTAGAAATTAAATCAGTTCCTATTCCTACTATTTCAGATAAAGAAGTTTTAGTTAAAGTATACTCTGTGTGCGTAACTACTGGAGATTGTAGACTTCGAAGTCTTGATATGCCTGGTGGGATGAAGTTTCTTGCTCGTTTGGGTCTTGGTTATAATAAGCCTAGGAATCCTGTGCCTGGAATGATGTTTTCTGGTGTTGTTGAATCTGTAGGTTCTGCTGTTACAAAGTTTAAAGTTGGTGATGAAGTTTTTGGTTCTGCTATGAAAGCTAGTTGCGAGTTTTTGAAAATTAATGAAGACAAAGATATTGTTTTGAAGCCTTCTAATTTAAGTTTTAATGAGGCTGCTGCTGTTCCTTTTGGTGGAGTTTCATCTTTAATTTTTCTTCGAGATTTTACAAAGCTTAAATCAGGTCAAAAAATTTTAATTAATGGTGCTTCAGGAGAGTTAGGTTTGTTTGCAGTTCAACTTGCTAAATACTATAATTGTGAAGTTACTGCTGTGTGTTCTGGGAAAAGTTTTGATTTAGTTAAATCTTTAGGTGCTGATTTTGTTATTGATTATACAAAAGAAAATTTTATGGAAAATGGTAAAACTTATGATGTTATTTTTGATACTATTGGAAAAATTACATTTAAAAATAGTTTAAATTCTTTAGTTCATAAAGGGAAATTTGTAGAAACTGTAGCATCACTTTTAGATTATTTAACAGTTTTAAGAACTTCTATTTTTGGAGGAAAAAAGTTTGTTGCAGGAGTTGCTATTGGTAAAGTAGCTGATTTGGAATTTTTGAAAACTTTAATTGAAGAAGAAAAAATTAAACCTATTGTTGCTAAAGTGTTTTCTTTTGAAGATATTGCTCGTGCTCACGCTTTTGCTGAAGGTGGAACTAAAGTTGGGAGTTGTATTGTGGAGGTTGTAAAACATGAATAATAATGTGTCTGAAAAAATTAATTTTTCAAATTTAGGAATGTCTAAGTTTGCAGGTTTGTTATATTTACTTATTGCAGTTGTGGAGCTTTTAGTATTATTTATGTGACTGAGAGTTTAGTTGTCGCTGGGAATGCTGCTTTAACTGTTACTAATATTTTAGGAAATATTGGATTGTTTAAGGCTGGAATTTTAGGGGATTTATTTGTATTACTTGTTGAGATTATTTTAACTATTTTATTATTTGTTCTATTTAAACCTGTAAATAGTATGTTATCTTTAGTTGCTATGATTTCTCGTATGGTTATGGTAACTGTGATGTCAGCAAATATTTTGTTTAATTTTGCTGTGCTTGAGTTATTATCTGGTGCTAGTTATTTGAGCGAGTTTACAAGCTTACAAATTAGTAGTTTAGTTATGTTCTTTTTAAATTTACATAATTATGGTATTTATGTTTGGGAAATTTTATTTTTTGTTCACTGTTTAGTTTTAGGTTATTTGATTTATAAATCTGATTTTGCTCCAAAGTGGATTGGAATTTTTTTTAGTGTTGGAAGTTTAGGATATTTTTTTGATGGTTTAAGAAATATGATGTCAATTAGTTCTGAGGTTTTAATGATTGTAACTAATATTTTACTTGCTGTTGTTGTGATTGGTGAACTTAGTTTTGCCTTTTGGTTATTGTTTAAAGGAATTAGAGTAAAAGATTAATTTATAAATTAATCTTTACTATTTTATATTATGGCAAAGAAACAAATATTATTTAATTCTAAAATTAATCAATATACACTACAAAAAGAAATTGATGGTGTTGTATCAGAAAAGAAAACTCCAATTAAGTATCGTGAGAAAGATACAACTTCTAAGTATAGAAGAGCAATTTTAGAAAAAGAATTGAAAGAAGAATAAATTATTTTTATTTTAACTTTATTTTTTAATAAATAATTAAACTCTATTCATTAGACAAATCATTTTCATTACAATGTAACGAGAAATTGACCCTCACAGCAACTCAATAAATTTGAAAAATTTATAGGCCTTTGTGAAATTCACAAAGCAATGGTTGTTGGAGGTTAATATCTACTAATTAGACATTAACCAACCTTGTTTTAATAATTCATCAATATCTTCACTTAAATCTAATTCAATTTCATAGTAATTATATGCTGGACAAATAGCACATGCTTCACACACAATTCCATTACTTACTTCTTCAATGTGTTCAATGTTTATATTAAATTTAGTTGAATAATATGTTGTAATTAAATCTTTTTGTGTAGGTTTTGCGAAGAATTTTACTTCTCCTGTTTTGTACCATTTATCCCATGGTGTTTCTTCACATTGTACTCCGTTGTATGTTAATGTATTAATTGTGCTTTCTGGGTGTTGGTTGATTGGTTTTTCTAAAACATTGTCGTTTTGTTTGTTTAATATTTTATTAAGTCCATTTATTATATTTTTAATTTCAACTGGATTTTGTTTTGTCACATATGGTTTAATTGTAATTGATTTACCTTTATATGTAATTAATCCTTCTCCAACATCTGCGACATTTGCTTTTGAGTTGTATTCTGATTCTAAAGTTTCAAAGTTATTGTTATCGAATAGTTTAATTAATTCTTCAAATTCATTATTTTCAAATTCTTTGAATTCGCTTTTTGTAACTTCTCCTTGTGGGTTTGAATATTTTGTTTCAAATCCTTTTGATGTTATTGTAATTTCTTGAATTGATAAGTCTACCATTGTATACATTCCAGTTCTTTTTAATGTAATTTTTAAATCTTTTATTTCATCTACGTTTGGGTTTTGTAGGCTTTCACTTGGTTCTGCTTGACTTGTACATGCTGAGAATATTAACATTGAGATTGTTAATATTATTGTTAAAATTGTTTTATTCATAAATAGTATAATTCAATTTATTATATAAACCATAGTTTAACTTTGAAAGTTATTGAAGTTATCTTTTTATTATTTATAAATAAATATTTTAATTAATAATTGAACTCTTTTTGAGACTAATCAGTCTCTTTTTGAGAGTATGTTTATATTTTTTTCAAGTTTAGTTAGTAGAGATAAGTTTGGTTATCTTTTAAAATAATTTTATTCAGTATTTAATGATTCTTTTAATACTTCTAATATGTCTTCACATGTTGCATTTGTTTTAATACATAACTTTCCGCAATGTGGGAAACTTGCATTAAAACCTTTTTGTTTTAATTTTTCAATAATGTCTACAAATTTCATATTACTTGAAATTTTATTTTCTCTTTCAATTCTGTGTAAATTAAAATATCCAATCTCATCACCTTCATCATTTAATTTGTTTAGAAGTTTTTCTATTTTCTTTTTATCTTCGATTAAATCTAAATTATTTATCATTTCTTGTACTTGGTCTTTATTTTGTAATAATCCTACATATGTTTTTCCAATTACTGTGTTCTCATTTTCGTATTTGTTTAAAGTTATTTTTTGTGTTGATTTTTCATATTCCATATATCTTAAATCTTTAATATTATCTGTTGCGATTGATTTACTATCTTGAACTTTAAAGAAAATTTTATAGAAATGTTCGAAAGAAAATGTTACTTGTGGTATTAATATTTTATCAAACTTTGCTGCTTGAACTTGACAGTGTGCTATTAAATTTCTTAATCCGATTTCTTCGTAACATAATAATTTTTCTACTCTCATTCCGTACCTTCTTAATGTTCTTTTTGGATATGTTCCGCAAAGTGCTGCTGTGTCTGTTGCTGTAACACTTAAGATTCCATTGTGTTTCATTCTTTGAATTGCTATATCTACAAATGGCACTGGACTTCCAAATGGGTCGATTTCTATAAAATCATAATATTGCTTACTGATTGTATTTACTGCATCATTTTGCGCTAGCTCGTGTCCGTTTAGTGATATGTTATTGTTTTTAAAGTTGTTTTTTATATTATCAATTGCTTCTTGAGAAATGTCTCCCATTGTAATTTTTTCAAATATTTCTGGCATTGTTTTTAGAAATCTTAGTTCTCTGATTCCTGATGCTGTCATTGGGTCACAGAATTTAATTTTTTTCTTGTTCTGTGTTGTGAAGTATGCTTTGATAAATAAAAGAGAAATGTCTCTGTTGATTTTCATTACTGGGTTATAGAATACTTCTAGTTCTTTGGTTATTTTTTCACCATAACTGTAAATTGTAACTCCTTCTTCTGTTACAATTTCTTTTTTTTGTTCTGTTGTTAGGTGAGTTTGGTTTTTCATAATTTAAATAATATTTTATTGTTTAAAAAGGAATTCTTTTTATTTAATGTATTTACTTTTTCTCATTTTTAATTCATTTAATGCATTTCTTGCTTTTAAGTCATAATTATATGATTGATATCCAATGATTCCACCTGCGTTATGAAAAATAAATTTGTGTGCTATGTCTGCTGCTGAAAATTCATTCTGGTGTAACGCTAAATATTTAGCAACTTTAGATTCAACTCTTGTTTGGTCTAATAATCTATTTATTTTGTTTTGTCCAGTGTGGTATGCTTGTAAAGTTAACAAAGATATCAATTCATCATATTTCTTTTTTGGAAGGTCTCCAAATAATGTATCAAAATTTGGTTTTATTAATTGGTAATTTTTTTCATGGATTGAAAACACGCAGTCGATTTGTGCAATTCTATGGTATGGATTTATCATTGGATTTTTACAGACTCGTTTCATATTATCATCCATGATTTGAAAAATACCTTTAGCCCCATCTTTGGAAATTAATTTCTTTTTCCCACCTGCTTCAAATACGTACTGTCCTAATGTATATTCAAATAAATTATGTGGGAATGAAACTTCTCCACTCTCCTTTTTTGTTTTATATACTTTTCGAATTACATCTCTTATACTTGTTAGAGATTCGATTGAATGTTTACTCCAATTACCTTTAATATGTGTTTCATAATATGAACTAACTCCGTATTCGAATTTAACTTGGTATTCACCAGAACAGTTTCCTGTGTATGGATATCCAATTTCATGAACTTGCGCTAGAACTGGATTTTCAAAATTTGTTCTATATTGATTTATTTTGTCTTGTATTTGTTGTTTTGTATAATCTTTTCCTTTTTTATCTTTATGTGGAATTTTCGCATATCCTAATATATTATTATTAAAGTCCCAAAATATGTAGTTATCTTTTGGACATCCTCTTCCTGTTTGTACTCTTTGTTTAATGTCTACTCCTCTTTGCGCAACACCTTCTGTTAGATAATCTAGTGGTAGTGCTTGAATAAGTTGTGTTAATTTTTGATGTGTTGTTATTTTTTTTTCTTTGATTGGTTTTGGTATAATGATATTAACTATTCCAGTATTTTCTTCAATTTTTATTATTTTGAGATCTATTTGAGTATTATATGTTTGTTGAGTATTTGGTGTTTGAATTTGCTGTGTTGGTTGGTTTGTTGTTGGAATTTGGTATGTTTGCTCTTTTGTTGTATTTGTACATGCAGAGATTGTACTTACAAGTAAAAGTGCAGTTAGAGTTTTATATTGAGAAATCATTTGTATCTATCTATTAGTTATTTTTATCATTTATAACATTTTGGTTTGTTTTTTAATTTGTTTGATTTTATTTTATCAATTCTTCTATTTATATTTATTTGTTTTAACATAGTTATTTAAAGTTAAATGTTGTCTTTTTATTATATATGGATATTTTATATGATGATAAGGTGGAGCTTAGTAATGGTTTACAAATTTTTTCTAAAGATAAGTTTGATAAGAATAGAATTTCTTTACTTATTATTATTAATTCTGGTGCTGGAAATGATCCTGCTCATATGAAAGGTTTATCACATCTTTTAGAACATTTAATTTTTAAAATTGAAGGTTATACAGAGGAGACTCTTGCTGAGTTTTGTGATTTTAATGGAATTGAGTTTAATGCATCTACTGGACATAATGAAATTAATCTTATGTTTAATTTACTACCTGAAAAATTAGATTTAGTTTTAAAGCTTGCTAAGGAATTTTTAACAAATAATAACTATACTCAAAAAGATATTATTGATGAAGTTCGTGGTCCGATTAAGGTGGAAATTTTAGAGGAGAGTATTTCACCAGATTATATATTTTATAATTATAATCATAATTATTTGTATAGTGGAACTAAATATTTCGGGAATATTTTAGGTAATTTGGATTCTTTGGCTGGAATTAAAGTTTCAGATTTAGATAATTATAAAAAAAAGTATTTTGTTGCTAAAAATATGTTTTTTTATTTTGAGGGGGATTTTAGAAAAATTAATTTACTTGAATCTGCTCGTAAACATTTTTCTGATTTAGATAGTGGTATTAAGTTTAATAATGATATTAGTCCTGTTCGTAAAAGTTCTGAATTAGTTAATTTGAATAAGGATATTTTTGAGGATCAGAGTATGTTATCTTTTATTTATAATTTTGGTGAGGTTTGTGATGAGGATGTTTTTAAGTTAAGACTTTTAAAAAATATTTTGTGTGATGGGTTTACTTCTTTATTTATGAATAAGTTACGGACTAAGGAGAAGTTAATTTATTCTTGTGAGATTGATATTAATTATAGTTATGGGGATTGTTTTTTGAATTTGGTTATTTTAAATGTTGAGTCTTGTGAACGTGATAGGGTTATTAAATATGTGTCACAGATTGTTGATAGAATTAAAGTTGAATTGTTTAAAGAGGATTATTTTATTGGGAAGAAGACACATTTTAAATTTTTATTTGAGGAGTTGTTTGATAATGAGTATTCTAGAGTTGATTTGTTGTTTAATAATATTTTTAATAGGCATGTTGATTATAATAATTTTAGTTCAGTTTTAGAAAAAATTACAAGAGAGGATATGAAAGAATTTATTAATTTTGTTTTTGAGAAGAAACCTACTATTATTATTGGTTCTTGTGATTAGGTTAACTTTTTTCACATTTTTCAAAAACTTTATAAAGGGTTGATAAGTAATTATATTTATCGAGAGACATTAGTGTCGCTTGTAAAGAGTGTATCGTCCGGATTGCCAAGTCTGGTCAAAGGCGCAGGACTTAAGATCCTGTCATTCGTGTTCGAGGGTTCGAATCCCTTTCCGGACACTCTTTTTTACAAATTCTAAAAACGACATATTTAAGCACTATAGAGCTTATACTATTGATTTGATAAATTCTGTTACTTCTAGTAAAATAAATAATTTCGAAAATTTTCTTGACAAAAGTATATACTTTTTTGAGACAGGAGTTTTTAGTAATACTTTTGAGATATATCATTTGTTTATTTCATATCATACTGCTAATTTCCAGGCACTACAACACCTTCTGATAGGTAATACTTTTGCGGAATTTGTTAAGAATTTATTTTTTGAATTCTTGCGAGATTTCTTTATGAAGGAAATTGTTTATTTTCAAAATTGTTCTGAATTATTATTGTTTAGAACTCACTTTTTGAAGATTTTTAATGTTGGTTCTGCGGATTCAATTTTTATTAAACAGATGATTTCAAATAAGATTGATTTGAAACTTGGTTCGTTTTCTGGAAATGGTTTGGGATTGTTTGGAGATTATTCTGGTGGTGTAAATTCTCAAGTTCCGGTTCAAAATTTTGAGTTGGTAGTGGAGGTGGTTCCGTAAATGGCTTTAGCAATTTGAATGTTCAAGATTCTAATTTTAATTTATCTGGTGGTCCTGTTATTACTTTAAATAATGCTGGAGTTGTAGATGTTAATAGGAAGCTTGAGCCTGAAGAGATTGATTTAAAGACTACTTATTATACTAATGAGTCAATGTATCTAGTGTGGCTTGAAAAACAAGTGATGAGTAGAGGACATAGGGTTTTTATTTCTAATAAAGTTAAGCATATTTTCAATTATGATGTTAAAACTATTGAGGATGTTAAGAGATTAATTTTAAATGGTGAACTTGGGGATAGAGGTAATTTAGCTTTTAGGAATTTTATTAAATATCTTGAAGAAAATTCTATTTTTAAAATTTCTATTATTCAAACTTTTAAAGCATATATTAAAGGGACTACTAAGAATCATGTTGATGATTTTGTTCCGGAAACTCCTCGTGTTTTGGAGACTATGCAGTTAGTTTATGATAATTGTGATTATGAGGATTATATTATTTTTCGAGCTGTTTGTGAGAGTGGTGCTAGGTGGACTGAGGTTGTTAAAATGGTTAAAGAATTTGATGAGTCAAAAGTTGAATATCATGATAATTTAGCACTTTATGATTTTAATTATAAACGAGGTGAAAAAAATATTTATTATTTGTACTTGCATGCTAGTACTATGAAATTTATTTCTGAAAATTTAACTGTCCTTAGAAAAAAATTAATTCAAAAATATAGTTGGTGTCGTGGGAATTCTGTTAGGCTTAAAACTGGCAAGGATTTGTTACATATGAAATACTTCAGAAAGTACTTAAGAACTAAACTTGCTGAGTTTGAAGCCAATAATGAGAATGCTGAGTTTATTGCTGGAAGATCTTCTAGTAATGGGGTTGGTTGGACTCATTATCGTGAGAAGAAACTTTCTACTTTGAGAGAGTTTGGTAAGGTGTATGATTTTTATTGTACTGAGATTTTTGATGTGGTTGAGAAAAAATGAAAATAAACAAATTAAAAACAAATAATTCAATTATTGGATTTAATGGTTTAGAAAAATCAAATTATTTAATTGATATTTTTAATGAAATTTCTAAATTATCTTTTCTTAAGAATAAGAAATTCTTCATTTCAGGTTCGTTTTTGTATTCTAAAAATTATAATGATATTGATATTGATATTTT
>JABSQY010000042.1 GCA_013215525.1 Nanoarchaeales archaeon
CATATGCACATATGCACATATGCACATATGCACATATGCACAAATGCAAACATAGCACATATAAAAAAATAAAAAAAAAAAAAAAAAAAAACTAAAATGACAACACTAACCCAACCAATAATAAAAGAGTTGATGTATACATATATCCATTAACTTCACTAAAATTTTTCTTGAAAAAACATCCTAAAATAAATAAGATAAATCCAAACAATAACGCTTTATCAATTGTAAAAGTTACAATTGGAGTAATTATCATAGTTGAAATAATTAAGATATCAAACTTTGTAAAATACTTTAATTCTTCTCTTGACGGAAACATACTAATTCCTACAAAAAACAAAGCACCAGTTGTTGCAATCACAGGAACCATATTAACTAACGGCGCAAGCAACATAAATAACAACATTAAAATTGAACAAACAACAGCTGTAAACCCAGTCCGTCCACCCTCAGAAATCCCAACACCACTCTCAACATATGTAGTTAAACTAGTAGTACCTAAAACGGAGCCAACTAAAGTAGCATACCCATCAACAGATAACGTTTCTTTCATTAAAGGTAATTTTCCATCCTTATCTACAATAGATGTATTTCTAGTTAAACCAATAAACTTTGCAACACTCCCATAAAAATCTACTAAAAACAATACTAAAATAACTCCCCATAATTTATAATCTAAAATCACACTAAAGTCTAAAGTAAAAATTGAACTAAACATATCAGTTGAAAACTCAATCGCATTACCAGTATTACCTAAACCCATATAATTTGCAAAAATTGCTGAAGCAACTATACTAATTAACACAGCACCCTTAACTTTAAAATACTTTAATAACAAAATTAACCCTAAACCTAAATAAAAAACATATGCTAACGAGGATGTAAAAACTCCAACACCTGAAAATAATATTCCATCATAAATTAATATCTCACTTAACCTTAATGCAATAATCATTAAAAACACTCCAACACATAACGATAATCCAAGTTTAATATTATTAGGAATCGAATTAATAATTTTAGTACGAATCCCACTCAAAGTTAAAATCATAAAAATTATCCCAGACCAAAAAACCGCACCCAAAGCTTGTTGAGAACTATAACCTAATCCAATCACCACAAAAAAAGCAACATATGCATTCATCTCCATACCAGGAGCTAACACAAATGGTTTTTTTGCCCAAAGTCCCATAACTAAAGTTGATAAAAAAGAAGTAATAATTGATGCAAATAAAACTGCACTAACATTAAATCCAGCACCACCAAGAATTGCAGGATTTACAACAAAGATATATGACAAAGCCATAAAAGTTGATAATCCTGCTAAAATTTCTACTTTAAAATTAGTTTTATGTTTTGAAAATTCAAAATATTTTTCTAATTTCACTAATAAATTATTTTTTATTTCTTTATTTTTATTTTCCATTTTATTATAGTTGTGGCATGTCAGCTCAATAATAATAAAAGTACATAAATCGATATAAACTAATGCTCTCCTAATTTAGAGAGTGATACATAAGTTTATATAATACATAAACATAAACAGTCTATGGACACTCAGATACTAGAAGACATAGGACTTACAAACGGAGAAATTAAAGTATACCTATCATTATTAGAACTAGACACATCAACAGCAGGACCAATCATTGAGAAATCACAAATGCAAAGTTCAGCTGTATACATAGCACTACACCAACTCCTAAACAAAGGACTAATATCATTTATTAAAAAAGGACAAATCAAACACTACCAAGCATCAAACCCAGACCACCTAATAGAATTCATAGACGATAAAAAACAAAGATTTCTTGACATACTACCAGAACTTAAAAAGAAACAACAAGTTGGAAAAACAAAAAGAGATGCATCTTTTTATAGCGGAGCGCGAGGTATAAAAGAGATGTTATACGAGTTACTAAATTCGACAGGAGGTGAACACCACACAATAGGAAGTCCAAGTGTATCAAATGAAATTATACAAGAAGCATGGTGGATTAACTATCATTTAAAAAGAGCACAAAAAAAAATTAAAGCAAAATTAATATTTAACGAATCATTAAGAAAATTCCAATCATCAGCACAGTATCCAATGTCAGAAACAAAGTATACAAATTTCGGACCAGATGAACCTTTAACAGAAACAATTATCAGAGGAGATAAAGTAGGAATTATAATCTGGACACAAATACCAACAGGAATTTTAATTAATGATAAAGAAGCTGCCAGTTCATATGAAAAATACTTTCAATTTCTTTGGAATACTGAAAAAACAACAAATTAATAAAATGATAAGAATAAAATAATTATAAATTATTCGATAAATCATTTAGATAATGACATCAAAGATTCAATTTCTAAATTAATTTTATTTAAATATTTATTAGCAAGTTCATTAAACCTTTCGCACTCAAAATTAAACTCACAACTCTCTACAATTTCTTTATAATTTTCAAAAATCAAATCAATACAAGATGTATGTGTATCTAAACTACTATCAGGATACTCAATAGGATAATGTGAAACTAACCAACCAAAATCTAACTTATTATAAGTTATGTTTAAATTAGGAACATCATTTACACTAAGACTATCTTTTAAATATTTTTCAGTCAAATTAAAAAAACCAAAATTATAATATGACATTAATTGTATCATTAATTCAGCAAGTTTATTAAACATAAAAGGCGCTTGTTTTTCTAATTCACTAACAGCTGCAAGACACCTAATTGAACTATGCTTTAAATCGAGCTCATCTAAAAAATCATTATTAACATCAACTAATTTTTCCCCAACACTAATAAATGAAGATAAACCATTCAAAAAACTTATATCATGTGGAATGTTTTTTGGAAAAGTATAGATTTCTCCAAGTTCAGTCCTATATAAAACACCAGCATTATCTCGAGCAATTTTATTATTTAATTTAAGTTTTCCAGTTTCTAAAGAACCACACAACAATCCAGCACCAATTTTAATTACATTAATAAAAGGAGCATTTCCATCATAAACTTTTTGTAAAAAATCCCTTAATTTCCCATTAGAAATTACATCATCTAAATAAGAATTAATTTGCATTCCTTTAGAATGTGCAATAAATTCAACATAAAATTTATTGAACGCTACTTTTTCAAAATCATTAGTATAAAGTTTATTTTTAGGAGTATTTTTATTTTCCATAATACAACAGTACAAAGTAAGAATATAAAGATAATCATCACTTTTTTAATCAAAATGATATAAACTTATAAATATACATATATTTAATTAATTTAAAAGGATGGAAATTGACAATATAGATAAAAAGATAATTTATGAATTAGACTTAAATTCTAGACAAAGTTACAAAGAATTAGGTAAAAAAATTAGATTAAACAAAAATACCGTGCAATATAGAATTAAAAGACTTGAAAAAAATAAGATAATTAAAAATTATTACACATTTATAGATACAAGTAAACTAGGGTATATAACATTTAGAATTTTAATTAAATTTAAAAATATTCCATCACAGAAAGAAAAAGAAATAATTCAATATCTAAAAGAATCAAACGAAATCGGATGGCTTGTAAGTATTGAAGGTAGTTGGGATTTAACATCATTAATTTGGGTAAAAGACCATTACGAATTTGAAGAATTCTGGAATAACTTTAGAAATAAATTTGGAGAATATATATTAAAAAAAAGAATTTCAATATTTACAAAATTAAATTTTTATACAAGACCATATTTAATTGATAAAAAAAAAGATACAATTAATCCAGTTGTTCAATATCATAAAAATGAAAATAAAAAGAAAATAGACTTTGATAATAAAGACATAGAAATTTTAAAACTTCTTGCTAAAAATAGTAGAATTGAATTAGTAAAGATATCACAAAAACTTGAAATGACAATTAATTCTGTTAAATATAGAATGAAAAAAATGGAAAAAAATGGAATTATAAATGCATATAAACCAATGTTAGATATAAAAAAATTAGGTTACAAATATTATAAATTTCAAGGAAATCTAAAAAATAAAAATGAAGAAGTTTGGAATAAAGTGAAAACATTTTGTCACACTCATCCAAATATTTTAAGTTTAAATGAATACATAAACGGAGATGATTTAGAAATAAACATACAAGTTAAAGATAAAGAAGAATTAAGAAAAATAATTGAAACAATAAAGATTGAATTTCAAGATGAACTAATTGAATTTGAAATCTCTGAATTTTACAAGGAACATAAATTTGTTTTTTTTCCAATAAAATAATTATAAATAAAATTAAAAAATAATATAAACAAAATTAGGATAATAAAATTATTCTAATTTTCCTCCACCATCACAAAAATCAATTCTAAAACTTGTTGAATGCGCTCTATAACCTAAACGTTTATACCAATCAACAATCCCACGCGAGTCACGTGACGAGCAAAGTAATTTATAACAACCTAATCTCTCAGCTTCACTAATTACTTTCTTAGCTAATTTAGAACCAATTCCAGCTCCTCGAAAATCTTTATCTACAAGTAAATTTGAAAAATAACCAATAGGTTTAGTATGAGATTCATCTTGCATCAAATATAACATTGCATGTCCAATCTCTTTCCCCCTATCATCACTTGCAATTATCTTAAACGCTCTTGAATATTCTTTAATTTCCCTAACTTCTAATTGTGTATCACTCATTTTAAAACCTCAACGAATTTATTAACTAAATCCTTATTAATAATAGAATAAATATTTTTATACTTAAACATTTGTATTTCTAATTAAAGTAAAACATTAAATTCAAATAATTGAATAATTAATGATTAATGTGTATTATGATGTTTATATTTAATTTTATGAGATTTATCAAAACATGGACTATTAATTTGTAATAATATTAATGAAATTAATATTAATAAAATCATATAAAAATAAATATTAATTTCGCTCGTTGAAATCATAAAACAAATTATAAAAAATAAATATGTAAATATTTGACCAACATTATAAACATAATTTTTATATATTCCAGCAATATTAATATCTTCTTGAGAATTTAGCCAATTACTTAATGAAGAATCAAAAATCCCATTTGAAATTTTATCTGAAATACGATTAATAAATGCAAAAATCCCAAAATGAAAAATTGTTTTCGCTGTAAGTAATCCAATAAAAGAAGTTGAATAAACAGCACTTGCCTGTATTTGTAAATTTTTTTTATTAGAACTCTTATCAATAAATAAACTTAAATGATAATCAATTAATAAAATAATAATAAACATTACAAAAGTAAAAGCTCCAACTAATTCAAATGAACTACCTAAAATTATAAATAATAAAACTGGATAAATTGAACTTAAAAATTCATCACGTATACTATCACCCAAAATTTTCAAAGTATGTTTTCTTGGAACTTTTTTATAAAATTCAATTACTTGTTTTAATTCTACTTTTTTTTGATCTTCTAAATTTAATAATTTTAAATCAATTCGATTATAAAAAAACATCCCTAACGAAAAAAATAAACCACTAAAAATTAGGGCATAGAACGACAAATCATAATAAATTAAAGATGTTGCAATAACTGGACCAATAATTGAAATAAATGTAATTAAAGTATTTACAACAAACCCAAATCTACCACGTAATTCATTTGGAATTATTCTTGCAGAAATTCTAGTATCAGAAGAATAATAAGTTAAAACATAAAACCCAAAAAAAACACCAATCATCAAGACCCAATATAAATTATCATTAGGTAAATTATAAGCTAAAACATAATATCCAATAATCGCAGGAATTGAAAAATAATATCCTTTATTAATTCCTATTTTATTTAATAAATTCCAAAATTTTAATTTAAATAATATATCAATAACTGGCCATAAAGAATATGCAATAATTGTTAAAAAAAGAGATTGTGTTTGAAGATAAATCATACCACCAATAAAAATTCTAACTAATTGATGAGATAATGAATCAAAAATAACTCCAAGCAACCAAAATTTAAGGTACTTATGTAAAAAAATATAATTTATACTTTCTTTAAAATAATTAAAATTGAAGTTTTCCATAAAACTTAATCATTTATAGTATTTATAAATTTTATTATTATATTTTATTAAACTAATCCACTAATTATTAGATTTTTCTCTCATCACAAACTCAGCAGCATTAAGTTCATCAGGATTCCCAACAGGCAACCAAAAATTAACAGCTACAACTTTCACATCACCAGAATTTTTAATAATAAAAGTAAAATAATCATTAATTTCATATTCTCCTCTAGGACTTAAAACTAACTCATGTTCAAAAATTGCAGTTGTAAACATATAAGCTCCAATATTTGTTAAGTTACTTGGTGGATTCTCAGGTTTCTCAACAATTGAAATTAAATTATCATCTCTATCAATCTCCAAAACTCCAAACTTTTGTGGATTCTCAGACTCCATACCAAGAAGTCCAAACTCAACATTTGATAACTCCTCTAAATCAGACTTTAAATAAATATCATCTCCGTTCAAAACCATAAACTTATCTTTTAAAATATCCTTGCAACACATCAAAGCGTGGCCAGTTCCAAGCTGCTCAGATTGTTCAACATACTTAATAGGAATCCCTTTATAATTATGTCCAACAGATTCAATAATTTTTTCTTTCAAATATCCAACAACTAAAATAATCTCTGATGCTAAATCAACTAACGCATCTAATTTATGTTGTAAAACACTTTTATCACAAACTTCAACAAGAACTTTTGGAATGTGTTCTGTTAAAGGTAAAAATCGTGTCCCCTTCCCACCGCATAAAATAACAACTTGTACTTTTTTCATAATAAGTTTTATAGAATAGATTAAATAAAAGTTTATCTTAACTTAAAGTAAATAATATAGAATAGTGAATAAATTTAATAAAAATTATTTATTAAAAAAAATTATTTATTAGAAGCTTTCTTTTTAGAAGCTTTCTTTTTAGAAACAGCTTTTTTAACAACTTTTTTAGCAGTAACTTTTTTAGCAGGTGCCTTTTTAGTTACAACTTTTTTAACTACTTTGTTAGCAACAACTTTCTTAGCAGGTGCCTTTTTAGCAACAGTTTTTTTAACTATTTTTTTAGCAGCAGTTTTTTTAGCAGGTGCTTTTTTAACAGCAATCTTTTTAGTAACTTTTTTAGCTAAAGTTTTAACAGCAGCAGAAACTTTTGAATTAGTTTTCTCAGCAGAAGTTAACTTTGCTTTAATATCTCTCATCATTCCAATACTTTTGGATAATAATTTTTCATCTTCTTTTGAAACAGTCTTTGCAGCAGTAGTTGCAATTGTTTTAGCAACTGTTTTTCTAACCGCAACCTTTGATAATAAAATTGCATTATTAGATAAAGCTTTATTTAACATACTTTTTAAATCTGAATTTTCTTTCTCTAATCTCTTAGACATAGTTTTTTCACCATTTAATTGTTCCTTAGCTTTTACAGATTCTAAATGTAACATATGTCTATCCTCAGATAACTTATGACTCTCAATAATGATTCTTTTAATTTCAGATAATGATTCATCTGATACATGTTTTTTTCTAAATAAATTTTTTAACATTTTAATTATAATATAAAAAAAACCATATTAAAGATTATTAACTCAAAAATAAAATAACAGTAAATCACAATTTGAAAATGTGAAATTCAATCAAAAATAAAATAAATAAATAGACAACTAAAAATAAAAAATAAAAATTTATATTTTTTATTATACTCATTTATATATATAGTTAAATCACCTAAACCAAAAAATTCCACATCATTAGTTTTTTTTTACAAAAATTGAATCTCTATCCAATAAAAAATCAAGAAAATTACTACTTAAAGATTTTTTAATTTTAAAATCATTAAATTTAAATATTCCAAGTTCATACACACTAATTATTTCTGACAAGGGAAGTAATAAAAAACAGCCATGTTTAATTAATTGACTAGCCCGCCAATTTGCAAAGTTATTTTTCTATTTCCCAACGGGTAAAATATTATAAAAAATATCTAATTTACGATTTGAACTAATACTAACAAATTCTCCAAATGTTAAACCAAAAAAATCAGTTAATATTTTAAGTGCAGGCGTTTCATATCCAACTGTAAATAAACTACCATTTAAATTATATTTTTGAGACTGTCTCACAAAATCACCACTCCCACTTGCCTCAACATTTTTATTAAACATAAACAAATAGTAATAAATTGAATTATAAATCTATTTAATAGATAACTAGAATAAACATACCTAAGTAAACACAAAATAATAAACAAAATAAACAAAAATTAAATATTTTCCCACAATAAATCAAACATCATCTTATGTGTTTCATAAAAGTTTTTTTCATTAATTAAAATACCAATAGGTTCATCTTCATTTAAAGAAATCATTGCAATCTTTCCATCATATAACCAAGTCGCAGTTTTAATCTTTTTTTTAATTAATTTATATGGAGCATTTTTATCAAACGGAATAGAATCCGAGATTATTTTAACTTTAATTCCATTATTAATTCTTCGTTTAACAAACTGTGGGAAATAATACTTAAATAATTTATTCAACTCATCCTTTGATGCAATACAACAAAAAGATTTTGAATCAGATAAAATATTTTCAAAAATAGTTTTAAGTCCATTTTTCCCAACATACACTTCAACATTCGGACGGCTACCAACACCATTAGCAAGTAAATTTAATTCTGGTAAAATCTTTTTTACCATCATTTCTTTTTCTTTAAGCATTCCAAGGATTTTATTTGGAGATATTGCATTATATATCTTTTTTCCAGAAGTAATAGCGTACGATACAAAACCTTTTTGTTCAAGAGATTTTAATAAATCATATGCAGAAGTTCTATTCAAATTTGCAAAATTTGCAATGTTTTGAACTAAACTACTACCAAGCTGTAAATTAGCTAGATAAATTTTAATTTCTCTATCAGTTAACCCAATTGATTTTAGTATCTCTTCTTTCATAAAAATAAAAATATAAACAAATATATAAACTTGTTGTTATATATCCACAACATATAACTAAATACATGACTAGATTAGTTAAATCATGGAGATAAAAAAAATAAAAACACTAGAAGAAGTAACTAGTGAAATACTAGTATGCCAAATACCTGAAAACTACAAACAAATATGTGAAATTCCAAGAACATTAAAAGATAAGATCATAACAGGAATTACAATATCGAATGGTTCACTAATATGTCCAAGTGGAATAATAGTAGTTGGAGCATTAATAGATAAAAAATATGATGTAGCTATTGCAAGTTCTTTAATGACAGTTATGGAAGGAGTATTATATGCACAATTAATAACACTTGGCAGAGATGAGATGGATAAAGAAATAAAAATTAAAAAAGAATACAAAGATATTATGTCTAAAGTAATAACATACTCCCCACAAATCATTGAAAACACATTAAATAATAAATTATTTGAAACTCAAGACACAAATAAAGTTTATCAAGATTTAGAAAAAATTGTTTTTAATACTTTTCCAAAAATTAAAAATTGGAATCCATTAGTTACATTTGAAGATAAAATATCAAATCATAATAAAAGGGAAGAATTTTTAGATAAGACAATAGAGTATAGAAAATAATAAATCATCCATTTGAAACAATCCAAAAGCACCAGATAAGAAGAAACCTTTATATAAGAAATACAAGTTATTATTACTATGACAGAACAATTACCAATTCAACCTACGTTAAACATGGGAATCGTAGGACACGTAGATCACGGAAAAACGACACTTACAAAAATTTTATCAGGGAAATGGACTGATACACACTCGGAAGAAAAAAAGAGAGGAATTACAATTAAATTAGGATATACAAACTTTTCAATCTTTGAAGATGGTGAAAAATTAGTTACTAAATTAAAAAAAGGAACTCCAATTAGAAATATTTCAATTGTAGACGCGCCAGGACACGAATCCTTTATGGCAACAATGATTTCAGGAGCAGCAATTATGGATTGCGCTTTATTACTTGTAGCAGCAAATGAAAAATGTCCACAACCTCAAACAATTGAACATCTAAAAACATTAGAAATTGCAGGAATTAAAGATATTATTGTAATTCAAAACAAAGTTGATTTAGTTAATAAAGAAGAAGCAATGGAAAACTTCAAAGAAATTCAAGCATTTCTAAAAGGAACTGTAGCAGAAACTGCTCCAGTAATCCCATTATCTGCGCAACACGGAGCAAATATTTCAGAATTATTAAAAGCAATAAATGTAACATTTAAAGATCCAGTAAGAGATACAAAAAAAGATCCAAGTTTATACATTGTAAGAAGTTTTGATATTAATAAACCAGGACAAGACTACACTAAATTAAAAGGTGGAGTTTTAGGTGGATCAATTAAAGCAGGAACACTAAAAGTTGGAGATGATATTGAAATTAGACCAGGATTAATGAAACAAAGAGATGGAAAAATTTCATACGAACCAATTTATGCAACAGTTAAAGGATTAATGTCTGATAAAGATAAGTTAGATTCAGCAATTCCAGGTGGAAGTGTAGCAATTATGACTGAATTAGACCCAGCAGTTACAAAAACTGATAGTTTAGTTGGACAAATTGCAGGACTAAAAGGAAGTTTACCTGAACCGTGTACAGAGATTACATTTACTCAACACATGTTTGAAAAAATTACAACATCAACAGGAGAACACGAAGTTAAACCAAATGTTCCAAATGAACCTTTAATGTTAATTGTAAATTCTTTAACAACAGTAGGAATTGTATCAAAAGTAAATCCAAGAGAAGTTACAGTAAAATTAAAAAGACCAGTTATGGCATTTAATGATGACAGAGTAGTTATTTTTAAACAATTCGGAACTAATAAGTGGAAGATTATGGGATATGGAATAATAAAGGGTCAATAGACCATTTATTATTATATATGATATAATTAGTTAAAAATTAATTTCAATTTTTACCTGATTATGGGTTACGGAATTATTAAAGGTCAGTAAAATCTTTGATTTTATTGACCTCCATTAACCATTGGTTAATGTGAGGCTCACTTTATATTTACATTGTAAATAAAATGAGTAATCAAAATAATCTTTGATTATTTTTCTATTTTTAAGAATTAATATAATTTATAAATATTTTTCATATAAAATACTATCAAATCCATCAATCATTTTTCTATCAAATTCTTTATAACCTCTATTTTCATAAAGTTTTTGTGCTGGAACTTGTTGGACAGAAGTATCTAAAGTTATTCTTTGAAAATTATTTAATTTAGCAAATTCTTCAAGTTTAGTTAATATTAATAACCCAATTCCTTTTCGTTGATGATTTTTACTAATTCTCATCCTTTTTACTTCTCCTGTAACATCATCTATTTTTAATAAAGCTCCCATCCCAACAATTTCATCACCTATCTCTGCAACTAAAAACTCTCCACCACTCAAATGATATGAATTTTCTATTGTTCGCAAATCTTTATTCCATAATCCATCTCCCTTATTAGACCTATTTAGAGAATTATTTAAATCCGTAACTCCAGCATAATCTTTTTTATTAAATTTTCGTATTTGTATTTCCATAAAACTATTATTATTATATTTATTATATATTTTTTGTTAATTAAGATAAAATAAAAGTAAAAAAGATTAAATATGAACAACACAGTAAATACTTTTTAATTCTAAAAAACAATAAAACTTTATATAATAAAAAATATAAAATTAAATATGTTAGAACCAATATTACTTTTTTTACAAAATTTTTCAAGTTTAGAAATATTTATAATTTTTTCATTTTTATGTATTTTAAATGGAATTATTTTATTACCGAGTTCACAATTAATTCTTATAATAGCTGGAATAATTTCAGTATCAAATGGAATTAATCCTATTTTATTTCTAATAATATTAATTATAGCAAATGTATTTGGAAATTATATACTTTATAAAATTGGATATAAATACGGTGAAAAAATAGTAAAGAAAATAATTCCAATGAAAAAAGAAAAATTGGAAAATCATTTATTAGTATTAGATTATTTATTTAAAAAATATGGAAACTATATCATTTTAATCGGAAGAAATTTACCAATATTCCACTCCTTAGTATCAATTCCAGCAGGCCTGTCTAAAATCCCATCAAAACAATTCTTAATCTACTCTACATTAGGAATTACAATTTGGTCATATATATTTTTCATATTAGGAATCAAATTCATAGATAACTATCAAACAATAATTGAATCAATGCAAAGTACATTCTCAATACTTATCATTATACTGTTCATAACAATAGTAATAGTAATTAAAATTTATTATAAAAAGGCTCTAACACTTGCAAAAGCTGAACACAAAAAGAAAAAGAAAAATAAACAACATACAAAAAAACCAAAGAAAGCTTTATAAATGAAAAATAATTAATTATATTATAAGATTAAGATAACATAAGGTTTCAAAGCAATTTGTACTTTAATTTTATGCTTAAATGAGAAAATATTTCAAATATTTTCAACAATAAATAAAAATGGTACAAGGAAATTTAAAATCAAGAAGATTAGCAAGAGTTCAAGTTAAAACAATTAACGGAACAAAGACTCATTACATTCAAAGAAACAGAAAGATTGCAAAGTGTGCAGTTACAGGACTACCTTTAAGAGGAATCCCAAGATTAACTAACAGAAAGTTTAAGAACTTAAATAAGTCCTCAAAAACTGTTGCAAGACCATATGGTGGATACATGTCCCACTCAGCTTTAAAGACTAAAATCTTAAAAGAAATGGTTTTAAACCAATAATTTTTTAGAGATTATTGTTTAAAAGCGACCAGAGATTAATTTCAATTTCTGAGTATGGTTTTAAACCAATAATTTTCTAATTTTTTCAAATAATAATTCTAAATACAATAACTAATACTAATAATTTAGTATATTTAATGCGCAATTTTATAAACAATCTAATTAAGTCTAGAGTATGGAAGAAAAATTAAATTTATATTACTTTAAAGAAAATTTCAAAAAAGGTGAAGAGCTATATTTTGAAATTGAAAATGAAGAATATAATTTATATGGTATTTTTGAAAAAATTGAATTATATGAAAATACACAAGCAACAATTAAACTAAGTAATAGTTTAAAAATTCCAAATAAATACAATATAAACTCCCCATATCTGACACAAGTACACGAGTATGTCAATGATAAAAAAAGAAATAAAAGTAGTGAAATAAATATACTAAATCCTAATCAAAAAATTAAACTTTATAAAGTAGGATGGAAAGAATTATATTATAAAGTAATTAGTCAATACGGATTAAAAGTAGCATTCAGAAAAAAAGAAGAATTATATTTTGAATTTAAGGGAGAACAATATAATCTATATGCAAATTTCAATGATATTTTTATGAATAAAGATAAAGAAATTATTTTAAAATTAGAGAATAGTTTAAAAATCCCAAGTTCAAATCATATCTCATCTCTATTTTTAAGTAGAACTAAAAATTATTTAATAAGTAATCAAAAAAAATCAAATTCAAATTTCAGTTTAAAAGAAGAAATTAATTTAATGAAAGATAATAGAAAATTTAAAATGTTCAAATTAGGATGGTCAGAGATGAATTTAAAACAATATGTAACATATACACCTGAAATCATATTAAAAGAAAATTTAGATGAAGAAGAATAATTTCAACCAACAATGGGCTTGTGACACATAAGCAACAACACAAATTTAAATATAAAAAATAAGATAATTAATTATGAATGAAATTAAAACAGTAATATTTGATGTTGACGGAGTAATAATAAATAGTAAAGA
>JABSQY010000043.1 GCA_013215525.1 Nanoarchaeales archaeon
TTTAATACTTAGTTATAACTTTCGATTTTCTTTTCCAATATATTCACTTTCTGATAATCTTCTTACTGGTTTCTCTGTAGTTTTTTCTTCGTGAACGTGAGCACAAAGTCCCACAGGTCTCGAAATAATAAAAAAAGCATTTGCTAATGTACTATCAAATCCAAGGTCAAGAATAAGTGCGGCAATTGCACCATCGATATTTATACATAATTTTTTTCCTTTTTGTTCTTCAAGTTGAGTTTCTATTTCTTCAGCTAATTTACAATATTTTCCGTAAATATTATTTTGTTTTGCAATTTCAAAAAGTGTTTGTGTTCTTGGGTCGACTTTGTACATTTTATGTCCAAAAACACCAATTCTTTTTTTATTTTCTATTGATTGTTTAACAACTTCTTTAATATTATTGTCTAGATTTTGCTCTAGGAATTTAGCACAATCTTCAATAGCTCCACCGTGATATTTTCCAAGTGTTCCAACTCCTGCTGCGACACTGCTATTAAATTGGTTTCCTGCAGCCATTGTACTTCTTGCAACTGTGACAGAACTTACTTCAATTCCGTGGTCAATTGATGATACAAAAATTGCATCTAGCATTTTTGTTTGTTTTGAAGTTGGTAATTCTCCTTTTAAAGTTAAATAAATTGTTTCTGTAAAAGATAGTTTTTTTGTTAATTCTTCTAAATTATATCCTCTAATTGTTGTACCTTCTGAACTAGCTTTACTTATTGATGTTTTCCAAATTTGTTCTGCCATTTTTAATTATTTATGATTTTCCTCATTTAAAATCTTTTCTACTATGTCAACAATTTCGTGATGAATATTTGCAACACTGATTCCAGCATCTTTTAATGCTTTGATTTTTGCAGTTCTTGTTCCACTTTCTCCTTCAATTATTGCTCCGGCGTGTCCAAGGGATACATTTGGTAAATTTTCTGCAAATGCTCCACTAACAAATGCGACAAGTGGTTTTGTAAACTTTTTAGCTTTTACAAATTCTGCAACTTTTTGTTCGTATTCTCCTCCAACTTCACCGTAAATTACAACTACTTTTGTTTGCTCATCTGTTTCAAATTTTTCTAACAGGTCACAGAAGTCAGTCCCTGAAATTGCATCCCCTCCAATTCCTATTACTTCTGATACTCCAATTCCTTTATTTTTTAATAGTAAAGATGTTTCAGAACACATTCCTCCAGATTTAGAAATAATTCC
Organism: Nanoarchaeales archaeon; assembly: GCA_013215525.1. Lineage (GTDB taxonomy): Archaea > Nanobdellota > Nanobdellia > Woesearchaeales > UBA583 > UBA583. The sequence continues at coordinate 1,210 of JABSQY010000043.1, forward strand.
TACTGGTCCTTCTGTGTATTGCGCATTACTACTTCCTCCAATTGATCCTAATTTTAATTTTAATTTTGGATTAATGATTCCTGCTGTGCTTGGTCCGATAATTCTTGAGTTGTGTTTTTTTGCGTGTTCAATCATTTCAATTACATCTAAAATTGGAATTAATTCTGTTATACAAATTATAGTTTCAATTTCATTTTGAATTGCTTCAATTGCTGCACCTTTTGCAAATTTTCCAGGAACATATAGAATACTTGTGTTTACTTCAGGGTGTGCTTGCTTTGCTTCTTGAACACTATTATAAACTGGTACACCTTCAACTTCTTGTCCACCTTTCCCAGGAGTTACTCCGCAAATAACTTTTGTTCCATAGTCTAACATTTGTTTTGTTGCTTTACTTCCTTCTCCTCCAGTAATTCCTTGGATTAAAACTCTTGTATTTTCATTTAATATAACAGTCATTTTTAATTATTTCCTCCTTCAATTCTGTTATTTTTATTTTCTTCTTCTTTTAATTTGTTATTAACTTTGTCAACCATGTGTTTTGCTGAAAGTGTAATTGGTGTTTCTCTTCCGTAAAGGTCGATGTCAAGGTTATGTTTTTTTGCAACTTCTCTTATCATTTCAAATGCTTTCTCATCTTCAGGTCCTGCACGTCTAATTACAATTGGTTTTGTAAATTTTCTTTCAATTACTACATCAATTAATGCTTTTAATGTTTCATAAATTGATGTGAAATTTGCAGTTCCTCCTACAATCCATAATCCTTCTAAATTTGGTTGATCAAGTACAACATTTGTAAGTTTTGCAACCTTTTCTGCTGGTGGGTTTCCGGAGTATTCTGTAAAGTTTGCAGGTTTTCCTCCATATGATACTAATGCGTCCATTGCAATTACTGATGCTCCTCCTCCACTTGCTAACACTCCAATGTTTCCACCTTCAAATTGAATAAAACTTGTACCGGCGACACCTCTGTGGTCACCTTTATCAATTTCATTTGCTCTTTTTTCAATATCTGTTTTTTTACGAAGTCCAGTTCTTAGTTCGAATTTTATTGGTTGTCTGTATGCAGCGTTATCATCTGTTGTTGCTTTACAATCTAATGCTATGAAATCTTCTGTGTTTGTTTCTAATACTAATGGATTTATTTCTAATAATTTTAAATCGTTTTCTATAAAACATTTATATAATTCTTTTATTGTTGTTTTAAATTTATCAAATTGGATTTTTGTAAAATCAAAATCATGTGTTAGTGCTTGGAGTTCTCCACTTGGAATTCCTTTTAGAATATTTATTTCTAATGTTCTTATTGATGTTGGATTTTGTTTTTTAATTTCTTCAATGTCTGAACCACCTTCGCTGGATACAATTAGTAATGGTCTTCTTGATCTTGAATCTATCATTATTGATACGTAATATTCTTTTTCAAATTGTACTGGGTTATCTAGTAGAATTTGTTCAACTTCTTCTTCACGAATAGTTAGGTTAAACATTTCTGATACGATTTGTGTTGCATGTTTGATGTCTTTTGCGATTTTGATTCCGCCGAAGGCTTTTCTTTTTCCTGAAAGTACTTGCGCTTTAATAAAAATTGGAAATTGTTCTATAATTAGCCCTGATTGCTTTATTGAGTCTTGAGAAATAGTTGTACCTTGTGATATATTTATATCGTATTTTTTAAGAAGAGATTTACCTTCGTATTCTTTTAAATTCATTATAGTTTTAAGAGTAGTTTGTTTATTATAAAGATGTGTTTGAATCTTTAGTTGTACTTAGTTTTTATTTGTATTTTTTATTAAAAATACTTAGTCAAGAAATTTTTAAAAATTTCTAAGCCGATGTGAAAATCAAAGATTTTCACAAAGTCAAAGAATCATAGATTCTTAAGTCGTTGTGAAAATTTTCAATTTTCACAAAGTTTTATATATCCCTTTTGACTTATTTTATTATGACAATTGAAAGAACATTCGTTATGATTAAGCCTGATGGTGTAAAGAGAGCAATTACTGGAGAAATCATTACAAGATTTGAAAAAGTAGGATTAAAGTTAGTTGGTATGAAAATGATGCACATAGATGCTGATTTTTCAAAGAAACATTATTCTGATTTAGTTGATAAACCATTTTATCCTGGTTTAGAAGATATGATTGTATCTGGTCCTGTTGTGGCTATGGTTTGGGAAGGAGCTAAGGCTGCAATGTTAGTTAGAAAGATGATTGGTGGTACTGAACCTCATTCTGCTTTACCTGGAACTATTCGTGGAGATTTCACTCATATCACATACGATAGAGCTGATGCTACTGGTGGTCAAATGCCAAATTTAATTCACGCATCTGATGCGCCTGAAACTGCTGAGAAAGAAATTCATTTATGGTTTTCTGAAGCTGATATTTTTGATGGATATGAGTCAGTATTATCAAAATTAATGTAAATTTTCCATTTGGGAAATTTAATATTTTTTAATTAATTAATTCTAAATTACACATTAACTTTAAGTATAATTATTCTATGTTCTTATTAATTTATGAGTTAATCTATTCACTTATAATTTATTTTATTGATTTTTATTTATGGATAAATCAAGTATTAGAAAATATTTAACTGAAAATTTAAGTAAAAATTATTCAGTTGATGATTTAAAAGGACAATTAGTTACGTCAGGATATGATTTAAAAGATATTGAAAGTGTACTTTTAGAGTTTAAGGTTAAGAAACCAAATACTTTAAAATTTAGTTTAATTGGATTAAATTTTTTTATTTTTATTTCTATATATTTATCTCTTTTAGGGAATCGTTATAGTTCTTTTATAGAAATATTATATTTTCCGGTTTTGATTACTGTGTTTTTTGTTATTTTTTCATTTATTTTTTATAAAAAATATACTAATGGTCTATTAGAGTCAGTTTTTTTAAAATTTTTAAAAAGTGTAATTCTTTCAAGTTTTTTATATTTAATTTATTTGGTTTTTAGTTTTTATGTTTTAGTTCCTTTGTGGATTGGTAGTTGTGAGAGTTCTTGGTGTTTGGAGTATTCTTTTTTTGGAATTGTTATGGTTATATTGATTGTTATTTCATCAATAATTTATGGTTTAATTAAGTTATTTAAAAAGAGTAAATCTTATAATTCTTCAAAGTCTTCAAGTGAGGTTAAAGTTACTAAAACTCCTAACGTTCCTAAAAGTTTTGATATTTCAAAAATGTTGAATGGAATTTTTATTTTAGAATTATTGATGGCGTTTTTATCTTTTTATAGTGGATTAGTTTTAGGATATGTTTTAGCAGTATTATTTATAATTAGTGCTTTTTTATTAAGATTCAAAATTAGTTTTGGTTTCTATTTAACTTTTTTATTAGGATTGTTTATAGTTTTGGCGAATATTTATTGGTTTTTTTCAGGGTATGTTTTAGATTATGTAAGTATTCTTTTAAGTTTGATTTTGATTTCAGTATTTTTTAATAAAAAATTTAAAGATGAATTTTTAAATTAATTAACTAATTAATTGATTAAATTTCTTATCCACTGTGAAATATTAATACATATATTAATATATTCTTAGAGTTCTATGTTTAATTATGGATGTTAGAAAAATTAAAAGTGATGATGATTTTAAAGGTACTATTTCTAAAGGAAATAGTTTTATTATGATTCACAAGACTGGTTGCCCTTATTGTATCAAAGCAATGCCTTGGTTAACTAATGTGTGTGCTGAGTTGTCTGGTGATGTTGTGATTGCAACTGCTAATCGTGATGATATACCTAAAACTATGGATGTATTTCAGGTTTCTATGTATCCTACTTTTTTACAAATTAAAGACGGAAAAGTACTTGATACTTTTTTTGGAGATACTGTAGAAGATAAGGTTAAAGGTTTTCTAAGAAAAAGTTTTTGATTTTATTTAACTTTCGAAGTACGTTTTAAAACGAATGCTTTTTCATCAATGCACAATTTTTTCTTAGGTCGAAGAGATATAGATTCTACTTCGACCAGAAAAAACAGCACCTTGATAAAAAATCCTCCTAAGTTCAGACCTTTTAGTTTTTTCGAACATATATTCTGTTTTTCTTTTGGAAATTAGTAAAGGTCTTCTCCTTCAAAGGAGTTTTTACTTTCTATATCATTTAGTTTTGTTTCAAATTCTAGTTTTAAACTATCGATTTCTCGATTTAATTTATCTTCAAATTCTTCACGTACTTTTGCTATAATTCTATATGTTTTATCTAAATCATCTCTGTATTCGTTTTCTAATTTAATTACTGATTTTTCTAATTTTGTTAGAGATTCAGCAGTTTTATTCTCTTTTGTTGTTAAAGTTTTATTTACTTCCTTTTTTTTAGATACTTTTTTTACTTCTTCTTTTAAAAATGTCATATCTTCTTTTACTTTTGCAAATGCTAAAATAATTTTTTCACTATTCATACAAATAGTAAGAGAACTAGGTTTATATAGTTTATGTGTGTGGCTTTTGGCGATTTAAAAATATTTATAAATATGTAAATATAAATATATTTATGACAGAATACAATACTTATCAAAATAAATCAGCATTTACTGGATTAATTCAAATAGTTGGGGTAGTAGTTGGAGCAGGAGTTACATTAGCTGGGTATTCAGAATTTAACCAATATTTAAAAGATGTTGAAAGAGATAATAATATTGTAAGTTCAATTCATAAACGGGCTGCTTTATCAAAAAGACTTGATGAAATATTACAATTAGATTCAGGAAAGTTTGAAATTAAAGTCTCTGATTCTAAAAGTGATTTAGAATTAACTTGTGTTTATGAACTTAAAGAAGGTTCTACGAAACGAGATTTTTATAATTTAGGAAATCCTATACATCCATCAGAAATCACTCATAATGGGAAGTTAATTAACTTAAATAATAAACATCATTCATACTTTAACACTAGGTGTTTTAATAATTTTAGAAATGAAAATAATTTTTCTTAAATTTTTATAATAATGTTTTTGGAATATAATTAATTTTAATTTCATCAAATAAAAGAGCCGTTTCATATATTTTAATTAAATCTGAAAATTTTTCTTTTAGTTCAAATAGTACTTCTCTGAACTCACGTGGTGTTTTTACGTGTATGTCTAAAGTTGAGTTATATATTCCTATTGTGTGAGTGATATAATATATTTGTTTATGTTTTTTACAATATGAAATGAATTCATGTTGTCTTTGTGGTGTTGATTTATCAAATTTAATCATTAAAGAATACCAACTGTATCCTAATTTAGATACATCAATTTTTGTTTTAAATCCTGTAATGATTTTATTTTTCAGTAATTTTTTTAAATGATAATTAATTGTGTGAACAGGAATTTTAAGATTGTTTGAAATTTCAACAATACTTTTTTTAGCATTTTGAGAAATTTCAATTAAAATATTTTTTTCAATTTTATTTAATTGAACTTTATCTTTGTTTGAAGTTTGTTCTATTGATTCAAAATTTTGTTCTTTTAATCCTGATTTGTATGTTGTTTGTACACTGCTGATGTGTGTTATTTGTTCGTATTCGTGGATATAATCTCCACAAATTTCCAATAATTCATTTAAAAAGTAATTATATTGTTCAATATTTTTAGAGTAAATTGATAAAAACACATCCCATCGTCCAAGGCTTGTTGTTAGCCATCCAATGTAGTCTAATTTGTTTATTTTTTCAAGTAGTTCTTCTTCTTGTTTTTTATTTATTTTTTGTAGTTGTAAAAATATGTAATTTGTACTTAGTCCAAGTGTTGCAACGTCTAAAATAGTATGATAATTTAATAAAATTTTATTTTTTTCGAGGTTTTGAATTCTATAACTTACAACTTGTTTTGATAAACCAACTTCTTTTGCAATTTGAGAGTCTGTGGCTCTGGAATTTTTATCAAGTTGAGATATGATTTTTCTATCTTTTTCATCAATTTTATAGTCCATATATAACTTAATAAGAAATAGTTTATATAGATTTGTTGTTTTGACAAAAAAATGACTACTTTTGTTTTATATAATAATATAACTTATTTATTTGTATGGAAAATCAAAACAAAATTAATAATTGTGAAATAACAAAAAAAGAATTAAATGAACTGAGTAATATATATGGTGTTGAATTTGAAACATTTGAAAATGATTTAGGAAAATTAGATTTTAGGATGATTGGTGAAACTCAAAGTGGGTGGTATAGTTCAACTAAACATTTAAATGAGGATTTTGAGATTGAAAAAGAAAGACAAAGATTAGAAAATAAATATGATGTTGAAATTAAAGCTCAAACTAATACACATAATGGGAGGGGAAAAGAACATGCATCTTTATGTAGTTTAGTTGGGGATAACTCTACTTTTACTAGTTTAGGGGATTTAGAATATCTCTTGGAATTTGATGGTCTTAAAATTACTGGTGAATCTATGCCTATTGAAGATAAAACTCCTTTTAGAAAAATCAAAAAAATTGATGATTTAGATGGAATTGTGTTTGAACTTAGGGAATATGAACGAAGGGAGTTAGATGATTTTTCTAAAGAATATGGTGTCAAAATTAATACACAAATTTCAAATAGTAAAGGTTGTAGGGTCGTTAGTTATACTGGTGAAATTACTGGAATTGGAGTTCAAATAAACGAGAGTCAAAGTTTAAATCATTTTAAAAGAATTGTTGATTGTGAAACTACTTCTGTGAAACTTTCAAAACAACTAGATTGTAATATTAGTTATGAACTAGTCCAACATTCAATGTGGGTCACTAGTGAATTTAGTTTATTATCTCCTTGTGGGGAAAAATCTAAACTCTATAGGTCTTGTAAGTTAGTTGATGCTTATAACACTGGAACTTTAAAAAATGTTGATGGAGATTTATTAAATTTTGGAAGTGAAAATAGAAATATGCCTATTAAAACAATAAAATCTAAACTAATTTCTATTAAAAATTTTATTGGAGATAAATTATTTTAATAATTATAATACTTAAAAATGGAAAACAACACGAATAAAACAAAAATTTCAAGATATGACAATTTATGTTTGAATGGACTTGAAAAATTAGTTGAAGGTTATAATGTTGCTTATGATAAGTGTCCTAAACTAACTAATTTAGTTTCTACTGTGGTTGGAACTTGTGGAGGGGATTATATTGCTAAAACTTTTATTGGTGGTGAATCTATGGATTCACGTGATTTGGCATATACATTTGGTGCTGCTGTGTTTCAATCGTATATTTATCCAAAAATTTTAGAAATTAGTAGCAAAAGTGTTGATAGTGGACTTTGTGGAAAAGTTTATGAAAAATTAGGAATTAATAAAAAATTGGGGAAGGCATTAAATTTATCTTTAATATTTTATCCTTTAACAGTTGGTTATTTAAGTTTATTAGATTTAAAAAATGATAATCCTATTGTAGAAAATATAAAAGAAAACGCAATTAAAACTTTTGTACTTTCAATTCCTTATTTTGCTGCTGATTATTGTGTCGCAAATAAAGTTAAAGAAAAATATATGATGCCTATTTATTCAATTTGTGAGTTAACTCATAATACAATTACTGCTGGAATTAGTGTTATGAATAAATAATTAATTTATTAAAAAAGAGTTTAATAAATTAATTTAATTTAATTAATTTCCTTTAACAATTCCAATTAAATAAATTAGGTATTGTGTTAGCAGTGTTACTGCGAGAAGCGTGTATGTGATTATTTCTACAAATAAAACTCTTTGCCAGGATACATTAAATAAATTTTTTAAATTAATTGTTGAATTTACAATATAGTAAATCGCTGAAACTATCATCAGTGTTGAAGTTATAGCAATTATAAAACTATTCTCTGAAAGTGTTTTAATTAAGTTTATTGTATTTCCAATAAATACAAATCCTAATGTTAAAAAGAGATATGTTAAGTAACTTTGTAGGAATTTTTTTTTAAGTTTTTCAAATGCTGATAGGAATAAATACATAAATGAAAATATTATTAAAAAAAATATTGGAGCTCCAATAAATACTATAAAAAATACACTTGACATAGATTGATACTGATATGTTAATGTTGTTTTAATAAATGTTATAAAAAAAATTAAGATTAGAAAGATTAAATTTGCTAATAATAATTTATTTGTTGAGATACTTTTTGTAAATGTGTCCAGCTTGTAAAATGATTGAAATATTTGAATGAATGAAATTTGATTATTTTTTGTTTTCATAATTAATTATGAGTTATGAAAGTTTATAAATATATTTGATAATTTATAAGGTATAGTGGTTAAATATAATACTTTGAAATCTTTTTCAAAATCAGCACAAGTTAAATTTGGAGAAACTATCGGTGTTATTTTTATTGTGTACCTTGTAATTGTTGTAGGTTTTATTTGGTATAATAATTCTAATTCTAAAGCAATTACTGAGATGATTGAGAAACAAGATAAACAAGGAGCTTTTGAGAGATATGATTATATTTTAAAATTAAATTTAATTCACAAATCTGAATTAGGTTATATTGACAAAGAATTTGATAAGACTTCTTTAGATGCTATGGCGAATTATTCGCAGAGCGTAACTGGGAAAGAATTTTTTAGGCGTAAATTAGGTACTTCTTTGGTTACTTTTAGTTTGTATGATATTGATATGAATTCTTTATATAATATTACTGTTTATAATAATACTCCTGTTGATCAAAGGTTTAAACAAACTTCGTATCGTACGCTTGTTCCTGTTTATGATGGGATTAAAAAAACTAGTTACATTGGCGTTTTAGAAATATTAGATTTTAATGTTGTTAATTGATTATATAAAAATCTTTGATTTTTATTTTATAATTTTTTTAATCCATTTAATATATTCTTCTTTCAATTTTAGATTACTTATTATAAATTCTATTCCTTTCATTTTTTCATTTTCTATATTATCTTTAGTTTCTTCTAGATGAGTTAAATTATTGTTAGTATAAATTAGTATTTGTGGTAATTCACTCATTTTATCCTTGTATGTTTGTAGAAATTGGTTTGCGAAATCGCTGTATGGATTAATTAAATTATCTTTATGTCCATATACGGAGAAATCTCCATTTATGTCTGAGGGAGTAATTAGTGGTAATACTAATCCAGCGTAGTCTTCATTAAAATTAATTTTTTTTTTAATGATGTCTTGGATTGAGAGTATAATCTGTTTTGCACCTAATTTTTTATTTTTCATTTCTGAAAATGTAGGGGATATGTATATTCCATCTTTATTTAATGTATAACCAAGTATTAATATTTTTTTCATATTATCTATTTAATGGATTTTAACTTATATAAATCTTACTAGTTGTGATATTTTCAATTTTTTATTTTTATATAGTTTAATTTATAATTATCTTCTTTTTCATTTAGATAAATAATCTAAAGTTTTTTCATAAAGCGAGTCATCTGTTCCTTCTTCAAGAAAACCGTGGGATGCACCTTTTATTTCTTCAAATGTATATTCTACATTTATATATTTTAAATTATTTTTCCATCCAATTTTAAAATCACTATTTTGCGCTACAAAAATTCCTAATGGGACTTTTATATTTTTTAATAATCTTTTATCATTAATATTTTCCCAATCTATTTTTAGTTGTTTTCCAATTAAAAAAGTAACTCCTCAATTTATTATATATGAATTTAAATTTTCAATATATGTTAATGAACTTATACTATTTTTCTTTAATGATAGTGCGGGGTCCCATAATGAGATTTTATCAATTCCTTCTAAATCACAATCTAATACTACAAATCCTAGGCTGTGACATACTAGGTATATTTTTTTATATTTTCCTTTAAAGTATTCTATAACTGTGTTAGTGTCCTCAGTAAATGTTCCAATACTACATTCTTCTAGAATTCTTCCATTACTTTCTCCTGAATATAAACTAAATCTAAATGTGTGGTATCCTTTAGTTTTAAAAAATTTTGAAGCATTAAAATTTAGTCTGTGGTCTTTGTCATCTGATAGTCCGTGAACAAATATGATTAATTTATCATCTTTATCATTTGTATAGTTTAAAGTTCCATCAATTATGTTATTGTCATTTGTTGATATTTTAATACTTTCTTCCATAATTTATCTTAACTTTAATTCTTTATAAATATATTTTATTTGTTTATAATTTGTTTATTGTTTAGATAGATATATAAATTATTTTAGTTTAGTATTAATTATGAGTAATGATACTACAAAATTATTAAATAATATTCAATATTTTTTATCTTCAATTTTAGCTATTTGTTTTATGATTGGAATTTTTCCTTTTTTGTATTCCAAAGTTGTGTTAGTTGTTGCAATGTGTTTAGGAGTTCAAGTTCTTATTTCGATTATGCGTGGACGTTTGTTAAATGTTTTTTTTGAAATTTTTTTAGTTGGACTTGCAGGAATTTCTTTGATTCCAATTATTGGTTTAGTTACAAGCTTTGCTGCAATGATTGTTTGTATTTTAGAGATGGCAGCTTTTAAGAATGGAGTTTTGTACAAACAGATGGATATGAGAGCTTTTACTTCAAAGAGCGGATTTAAAAATAAATCTTCTAGTTCTTCTGGGTCACGTAAAAAACCTGCTCAAATTAAAAAGCCTAAAGTTGAGTTTAGCGAAGCTGACTTTGATGAGAAATAATTCAATTTAACTTGTCGTTACTACTAGTGAAGTTTTATAAATAATATTAAATTAATATTTTTATGTATTTTCCTAAAAGAATTCAAAAAGATGGACTTGAATTAGAATTACTAGATAGTTCAACTAGTGAAAAACTTGAATATGGTTTAGGAAATAAACATGATACTTCTAAACCTTATGTGAGATTAAATTATAGTCCAATGATTAAAAATTTATGTATAACTGAGATGTTTAAACGTGTTGATAATCCAAAATTAAAAATTCCTAATTTATTTGAACGTGTTTTAAATTTAACTTCTGATTTTTTAGATATTTATTCAATTAGTATTAAAAAACTAGCTGAACCTTCTACTTGTTCAATTCTTGGAAAATTAGGTTTATTAAATTTTAATTTGGATGAACTTTTAAATTCCAATCAACTTTTAAATATAAAAACTAGTGATGATTTTTATAAAATTTTAGAGTTGTCTGGTGAATTGGATTTAGATGAATTACCTGATTTAGAAAATTCTCCATTTTTAAAAAAATTATATTCTTTAGGATATTGTAATATTATTTTATCTCAGCCAGATTCTGAACATAATTATTTATTAGGAAAGAATTTACTTTGTGAGGGGAGTTTTGATGATGTGAAATTTAGAAGTACCGGGGGATTTGGTATAAATTATTTAACTGCGTATAAATAATTTATTAAATTTAAATTTTTATTTTCCAAAAAATCTGCTGAAATTAAAAAGCCATCTGTTGAGTTTGCAGATGCTGAATTTAATGAGAAATAAATTTAACAATTTTATTATCTTAATATTTTTTAATAATTATTTTAATCAATTTTTTTAAATTATAGTATTTTAAATTATTTATTTTTGGAAAACTTTATAAATGATAAAAGTATATGTTTTAGTATGGATAAAAATAAACAATTATTTTGCTTATTACCTAAAACTAGAAGTTTTTTATCATTAGGTAGAATTACTGATATTTTGGGTTTAACTGGAAAACATGATGATACTTATTTAGAAATTGAGTGCAGACAAGATGGAATAACGTTATTAGAGAATATTGTATTGTCTGGAAATAATGTTGGTAAATTTAAATGTGGTGTGGGTTCATCTCACACTTCAAATTTCCACGAGGAAGAAATTTCTCATAAAGAAATTTATGATCAGTCTTCTACTGGATTAGATATGTTGATGTCTGATTGTAGAAATTATTCAACTCCTCAAATTTTTAGAAAATTAGAAAAAGTTTCTTCTTCTATTAAAATTTTAGATTTTAAAACTAATTTTCCTATGTATAATACTCTAAATTTAAGATAATTATTTTATTATCTTAACAATTTTTTAAGTATTATTATTATTATTTTATTTATTATCATTATTTTAATTTTAATTATTTTTTCTAAAATTATATTTTTTTTA
>JABSQY010000044.1 GCA_013215525.1 Nanoarchaeales archaeon
TGTATGTTATTGGTGGTTTTCTAATTGCTTATAATCTGATATAAATATAAAATTTATTTTATAAAAAAAATAAAACAACTTGGGAAGAATTGTATAAATTATTATTATTTAATGGTTTAGGACAATTAATTATAAGTATCCCATTAATTTTCATTAACACATTTTTATATTTTTTAGAATTAGAAAATTTATTTTTACAAAATATACATTTTATTTATACAAGTTTATTATCAATTTGGTCTTTTATGGCATTTTTATTTTTTATATTAATTTTAAATAAAGTTAAAAAAGTTGATTTGAAGAAACATTTAGTTTTCGGTTTAATATTAATTATAATTTTAGAATTAAGTTCATATTTTTTATAAAAGCGACACGACACAGCAACAAAACCCAAAAAAATAAGAAAATACTAGAACTCACTTCGTTGGCCTGCTCTCGAACATATTGTAAATATATAAAGTAATTATCCAATAATTAAACCTTAACTTTATAATAATAGTTAAACTAAATAATTTATGACATCAGATATTTTAAACCACGCAACACAACAAGCCATAATTCTCGAAGAACCAAGTCAAGAATTAACTAAAGAAGATTTTGAAAAAATAAATGAAATCGCAATTAAATCTTTTGAAAAAGGAGATTATTTATCTTTAGAAGAATCAAAGAAATTTCTTGGATTATGATAAATGCTTAGATATGAAGTAATAAATAGATTATATTTTCTTAAACAATTAAATGAATTTGATTTTAAATTTAGAAGTTTAGTATTTAATAGAATTAGTTATTTAGAAAAGGAACCATTAAAATATGCATGTGTTGGAGTTGAAAGTTTAAAATTATATACTTTAAGAATAATTGATAAAGGAGAAGACATTAAAATTGTATTTAAATTATTTGGGAATAAGGTTTTTATAGTATTCTTATTTGAAATGGAATTAACTTCAAACCAAATTAGAAAAAAGTATTTGTCAATAGAATAGACAAGCACGACACAACAGAACACAAACACAGCAAACAAAATCCAAACAGATTTGAAAAATATTAGAAAGTAGTGTTTGCCTGCTTTCGAACATATTGAGAAAAATAAAATAAAAAACTACAAATATTAAACTATATATTTTATTAATTTTAAAGTGTAAATAAATATATTAAATAAATAACTTAATAGTTATTGTATGGCTCAAGATGAAGTATTATGGAATTTAGATTTAATAGAATTATTGAAAAAAGAATTTCCAAATTTTGGAATATTTAAGGGGAGAATTTTAAAAGATATTTGTCTTCAAAAAAACAAAAATGATAAATTTGAATTACAGTTGGGATTCGCAGATCAAGATATAGTAATTTATAATAAATCTGAAATTATGAACATAGAAGATTTACACGGTATAAATTCAATAAATATACATAATATGGATAAAAATAATAAAAAAGATTTAATTGTACCTTCTATCATTATTGAGTTAAAGTACGATGGAGTTAATACACATGGAATTGTTACATATTCTAATATTGCATCTGAAATAAAATCAATATTTCCTAAATGTAAGTATAATTTTGCTTTAAGATATAACTCAGGAACATCAGAAAATAAACTTTTAAGAAATGGAAAAAATTTTGATAATATATTATACTTTGAAGATGATGGAGCATATGGAAAAAAATATAAACCAGGAGATTTCAAAATTAATCTGAAAAATTCTAAAGAAATTAATGCGAAATATAATCTACTATTAGATTTTATTAAATTAACGATGGGAGCAGACAAAAATCATTTCTTAAAGTAAAAAAGGAAAATAGAAAATTCCACAAAATAAATTTTGTAGAATTAATAAATATTAATTTCTCTGATTACGAGAAATTCCAAAGATAGAATTTTTATTTTACTCAAAAATTATCTCAACTTCTCGCTAACGCTCAAAAATCGAAAATTTATAAGTAAAATAAAAGAATTCGTCAAAACGAAAATCTCCATTTCGCTAACGCTTCATTCCAATTTCCTTATTTAGACAAATAAATTTTATAAAGGTATTCGAACATATAATACTATTATGACAAACGAAAAGCAAAATATTAAAATTGATATGGAAGAATTAACAACTTTTTGTAAAAAAAATGGATTTGTATATAAATCCTCAGAAATTTACGGTGGATTAGCAGGAGTATATGATTACGGACACACAGGAACATTAATGAAACGTTCATTTGAAACTATGTGGAAAAAATACTTTTTAAACTTAAGTCCAAATTCAGTAGAAATTGACACAGGATTAATTATGCACGAAAATGTATTTAAAGCAAGTGGACACTTAAAAAACTTCTTTGATCCAATTGTAAATATACAAGGATGTGAAGAAACATTTAGAGCAGACCATTTAATTGAAGAAAAATTAGATGTACGTGCTGAAGAATTAACAAATGAAGAACAATTAAAATTAATTGTAGAAAATAAATTATTAGGTAATGATATGGATTACTCAAAAGTATCTGTTGAAAACTTAAACATGATGTTTGATGTTGATATGGGTCCAAAGAAAGGAACAAAAGCATATTTAAGACCGGAGACAGCACAATCTCCATTTATTAATTTTAAAGCTCAATACGAACTACAAAGAAGAAAATTACCAATGGGATTAGCATTAATTGGGAAAGTATTCAGAAATGAAATCTCTCCAAGAAATATGTTACTTAGAACAAGAGAAGTAGAACAAGCAGAACTTCAAATATTTTTTAATCCAAATAAAATTAATGAACACGAAAAATTTGATGAAATAGAAAATTATGAATTAAAAGTAATGTTAAAAGATAAAAGAGATACTGAACCAGAATTCATTAAAGCAAAAGACTTACTAGATTATGGATTACCAAAATTTTATGTGTACCATATGGTAAAAGTTCAACAGTTCTATTTTGATGAAATGAAAATTTTGCCAGAAAACTTTAAACTATTAGAATTAAATGATAAAGAAAAAGCTTTCTATAATAAGTATCATTATGATATTGAAATTAAACTAAACTCAACTAACTCATGGGTTGAAGCAGGTGGAATTCATTATAGAACAGACCACGACTTAAAAGGACACCAAGAAGTTTCCAAAGTATCAATGGAAGTATTAGAAGAAGGAACAAAAGGAAAATTCATTCCTCATGTATTAGAATTAAGTTTTGGATTAGGAAGAAATATTTTCACGCTTCTAGATCAAAACGTATTTTTATCTGAAGATAGAAAGAATACAATTTTAAAAATTCCAACAAAAGTTTCGCCATACAAAGTAGCTGTGTTCCCACTTGTAAACAAAGCAGGATTACCTGAAATTGCAAAAGAAATAATGGAAGAATTATTAGAAGAAGACATTTCTGCATTTTACGATAGAAGTGGAAGTGTAGGAAAAAGATACGCAAGACAAGATGAAATTGGAACTGCGTATTGTATAACACTTGACTTTGAAACTTTAGGACAAGCAAACGAAGACGAGACAGATGAGAGAAAGAGAGTAATTGCGAATAATAAAGGAACTGTAACAATTAGAGATAGAGATACAGGAAAACAATCAAGAATTGAGATTGAAGCAATTCCTGCAATTATTAAAAATTTAGTAAAAGGAAAAGTAGATTTTGAATATATTTAAAGTAATTTAAAATCTCTGATTTTAAATTATTCCATCAGCATTGTCGTGATGTGAATGTCAATTTCTAAATACATTGTATTTAAAATGACAATAAATTTCTAATTTAATTTTTCTTTTTTTTCTCTAATCATTTTCAAACTTTTTCCCCCTCCTCCAATAATTATATTAATAAAAATAAATTTAATCATAATAAATGTAATTAATATTAATATATTTCTTAAATAAAGTACATAATTATAAAATAAATTAATAAAACTTGTAATTAATGTAATTACTAAAACTAATATTATATATTTAAATATTTTATTACTAAAAAACTTTTTATAATTAATATATACATAATATGAAATGTATATCCCTGCTAAATTTAAAAATAATCTCATCATGTCATTACCATATATATCTAATTTATATAAGATAGAGAAAATTGAAAGTATTATTAAGTAACATATTATGTGCCCAAGCTTGTTTATTTTCCAATCTTTCATTCATAGATTGATAAGTTTTTGAATCAACCTTCCCTGAATCTAATAAAAGTTGCCAAGCACTAGGATCTAAGGAAATAACAGCATATCTATTAAGACCTAATTTTTCCATCTCTTCAACACCATCTTCCATCCTATCAACAAAAAATAAAATATCTTTAGCAATACCTCCTCCATTAATAATTTGAGGAAGCCATAAATCCCTAGGAGATGAACCCATATTATTTAAATCTGCAACTGGTAAAACTAGTTTCCCATCCATGTCAGCTCCAATTGGAGCTTTATTTTTATATAGTTTTGCATGAGGTAATCCTATATTAAATGCAACTGGATTTGAAAAATCCCAATCCCTAGAATCTCCCCCAGAAATTACATCTATAGGCTTTGAATTTGAATTAATCTCACAATTAATTAATTCAGTCATATCATTAATTGCAGTTCTATAAGCTCCACCATCTTTACAAATATCAATACTTTGAATGAAATATCCTCCAATTTCACCAGAAGTATAAGGGAAAAAAGTATCAGTAGTTTTTAAACCACCTAATCTTACTAAATTTTCTAAATTTCTAGCTTATATTATTTCTCTAAAATTATCCATTTTATAAATACCTACTCGTATTAAATCTAGCACTCATTTCTAAAAGTGCTTTTTGTGGGTCGTCTGATTTTAAAATATCACTACCCGCATTAATTAAACATCTGTTTAACTCTATTCCAGAAGCTAAAAAATTTTCTAACTTTCCACCTTGTCTTCCAAAACCTGGAACTAAAAATAAAATCTCAGTTCCCTCAGTTTTTTCTAAAATATATTTAAATAACTCATTACGACCCTGAAGTGCTGAATATAATTCTCCATCAGACATATCCTCAATAGTAATTGGCATATCATTTTTTAAATTTCTATATTTTAACATTGTATTTTCAATATCAGCTTCTGGCACAAATGAAGTAGCTCCCATAACAAAAGCAGAAGTTCCATGTTTAATGGCAATATCAACCCTCTGTTTAAATAAAGGCAAACCCAAATCTATCTCTCTTAAAACTCCTGGGAAAGACATAGCTCCCATAGAAGTTGTAGTTAACCCCAAAGCATTTGCTTTATAAATTGTATCAGCAGTACATCCAGCAGCAGGCGCAACAGTTACATGTTCATAATGTTTTGCATAAGATTTAAATGCTGCGTTATTAGTAGCCGCACCATCAGGAGATTTCAAATCTAATAATCTAATTAAATTTGGTCCAACATTCTTTGAAATTTTTAATAAATTTATTCTCCCATCATGAGTTTGATAAAAAGCTAGATTTGGTTTAACTCCAACTAACCCTTGTTTTAATCTAGATAATTCTAAACATATTTTTCTCTCATTTACTGTTTTTGGATCTAGTCCTAGAATAATAATAGATTTCTGCCTATCACTTATTTCTTCAAATTGTTTTTTTAAATTTACCATCTTAATTTAATTAATAAATTTAAAGTTTATAAAACTTTCTAAATTCACTACTATCAAATAATCAAACACTAAATTACATCAAATTACTAAATAAAACTTTGTTAAAGCTCTAAAACAAAACGAAAGAAAAAAACAAAAACGATGAATTTAGGAGGATTTTTGTTCAGAGTGCTTGCTTTTTGAATCGGATTATAGTATAAATATATCCGATTCTAAAAAAGTAAGTGCTCTGAGAAAAAAGCATCCGTTTCAAAAAGTGTTCGAAAGTATAATAAAATAATTTTCTTCGAAAATTATATACTTTATCTACATCAAATTCCTATCAAACAAACTCGTATAATATCTCCCCACAACAAGATGATCAACAACCTTAATGTCAAGAATCCCACAAGCCCGTACAAGTTTTTTAGTTAAATCAATATCCGCAACACTTGGTAAACTCTCTCCACTAGGATGATTATGAACAACTATAATTTTAAAACAATTATTCTGAAGTATTTTCTTTAAAACAATCTTTACATCAAAATAACTCTTATTAAAACCACCTGAAAAAACAAACTCCTTCTTTATAGGTTTATTACGAGAATTCAAATAAATAATCATAACCTTCTCCTCACTCAAATGTAGAAAATCAGACTTTACATAAGAATAAATATCTTTTGAACATTTAAAACTAACATTATCAAGAACAGAACCACTCATCTGTACACGCCGCGATAGTTCAAATAAACTAACAAGCACGCAAGCCTTCGAAGACTTAACACCTGAAAACTTTAAAAATTCTTCAAAAGAAGTTCGACAAATAACATTTAAATCAAATTTAGTTAAAATCTCTCTAGACAAATCAATAACATTTTTAGACTTCGTCCCAGTACGTAGAATTATAGCAAGCAGTTCAACATTAGTTAAACTATTAGGGCCAAATTGAATAAGTTTTTCCCGTGGCATCTCTTCCTTGAGTAATCCGCCAATTTGACCCATTGAATATATATGTCTTTTAAACTATTTAATTCTAATGTTGAGTTTTTGTCCAAAAAATCAATTTATGGATAAAAATCAAGCAAAAATGAACTAAAAACCATAATTAATATACTTTTATACACTACAAACTCAAAATATTATCAAAAATAATGAAATAAAGTGAAAATAAACTAAAAAAAAGATACTTAAAAATATAAACAATAAAATATTTTCATAATCTATGGCAGACTTTGTAGAGTTTAAAGAAGTTAGAAAAAAAGTAAAATTATTTAATATTGGAAAATATAAATTTTCAGATATTGAAATTAAACATTTAACAATTGCAATGATTATGATAATCTTATCAATATTTGTACACAATTACGGGCTAAGCACATTAATGAGTTCATTCTTATCAAAAGAATTTTTTATAATGCTTGGAATCTACGCATTAACAATAGGAACAGGATTCATATTCCACGAACTAGGACACAAACTGGTAGCGCAACACTATCAATTTATCTCAGAATTTCGTGCAGACTTTCAAATGCTTGGAATTATGTTCATAATGGCAGTATTTTTACCAATTTTATTTTTAGCACCTGGAGCAGTAATGATTTTAGGACGACCAACAATAAGACAAAACGGAATTATATCTGTAGCAGGTCCACTTGTAAATTTAGGATTAGCAATTATATTTACATTTATAGCATTAGTATTTGGAACGCAAGGAATATTAGGAACGATTGTAATGACTGGAATAATTGTAAACTCATTTTTAGGAATTTTTAACATGTTACCAATGTGGGTACTTGATGGAAAAAAAGTTTGGGCATGGTCAAAACCAGTATGGACTGGTGTAATGTTAATCTTAATTATTTTTCTAATGATAGGATATGGAAATATCCCGTTATTAGTTTAATAATAACATAATAATTATATCAAATAATATAGATTATAATCTAATATGAACAAATTCTTAACTTTTATTCTTCAAAAAAAACATATAAATCTCAAAAAAGTATACAAAACATTTTTAAATAATAAAATCCATAAATCACTATGATTAAAAAAAACTTAAATTCATCTACAAGAATTCTAAAAACTTTAATGGGCTTTGGATTGATAGGAATTTCATTAGCAGTATTTAATCCTCAATATTATTTAATTTTATTTGTAATACAATTAATTGGATTTTGGAACGTAATACTTGGATTTGTGGGCTGGAGTCCAATATATTCAATGCTTGAGAAATCAGACTTTCCACTTCATCTGAATAAATTTTCTAAAAAAGAAATGCAAGACGCTTTAAAATAAAATTAAAGTAGTTAAAAAATAATTTGAGATTAGAAATAATTAGATAAAAAATATAAATGTACTAAAAGTACACCTAAATATTTATAAAAGTAATTTCATACTTTAATATTATCTAATACTAACGCATGTATAGTTTAGTGGTTATGACGTGACCTTGCCAAGGTTGCAACCTGGGTTCAAGTCCCAGTACGTGCATTTTAATAAGAGTAATCAAATTAAAAAAAAAGTAATAACATATAGTAAAAATAAATACGAGTACAATATAATTGGTTGGGGAATTAGCTCAGCCTGGTTAGAGCGCAGGTCTTATAAGTTGACGATTAGTACAAAGTGAAAACTTTGTAATACGAATTTAATATGATTTATGTTTAAGGAATTAAACAATAAATGAAATTATAAATGTAGTTAGCATAAACTGACTGTGAAATAACACATAAAAATCAAAGGCTAAGAAAGCCTGAGGTCCCGGGTTCAAATCCCGGATTTCCCATATTTTTTGGGAAAGTGATTTTTTATTCTAAATACAAAATAATATTTTAATTAATCTAAATATTTTATTCTATGAAAAATTAATATAAAAATTTATAAATTAAATAAATCTAAAATTAATATGGGTTTTTTAGAAAGTATATTAATTGGTTTTTCAATCTCCGCGATACCAGGTCCAATTTTCTTTGAGATTGTAAGAAGAGTTTTAACTAAAAACTTTTGGTCAGGGATTTCTATTTCAATTGGAGATTTCATTGGAAATTTTTTAATTTTATTATTAATCTTTTTTGGAGTAAGTACATTTTTAACTTCTCAAACTGCGCAATCAATATTATTTATAACAGGAAGTTGTATTTTAATTTGGTTAGGTATTACCGCACTAAGATTAAAAAAAGAAGAAATAGATAATTCATATAAAAATAAAATAAGTAATAAAAACTCAATTTTAATAGGTTTAGGAATTTCCATTTCAAGTCCAATTGTAATTGCATTTTGGATTTCTTTATCTGGTTCTTATCTAGTACAATTTACATCTAAAAATGTAGCATTTTTAAATATATTTTATATTACATTAGGGTTTGTTTTATTTCATTTAATATTAGCATTAATTATACATTTTACAAAACATAAAATATCTTCAAAAAATATTATTAAATTTTCAAAAGTATTTGGAATCATTTTAATTTTATACGGAATAAAGTTTTTTTATAATTTAATTAAAATAATTATTTAAAATAGTTAATTAATTAAAATATTATTTAATTTTAAAAAGTACTTCGAAAGTTTATTAAATGAATAAAAATAAAATAAATTATAATGAAGACTTATCTAATCAACAACCGAGAAATAAAAATCAAATCCCACCAATTCTCAGGAACACAATCCAAAATAGAATACACACAGCAAATCTACACAGCATTAAAAAAAATTGGAGTTGAGTCAAAATACATAAACTTTGAATCAGATGAGACGCACGCAAAACTTGAATGGGAAATAAATAAAAATAAATTCACATTTAGTTGTATGAGTCAAGACACAGAGGAACAAAATGTTGGAGCAATATCTCAGGCAATCCAAGAAGATGTGAGACAGATTATGAGAGGAATAAAAGATTTAAACCTTGTGATGAGACAATACGGTGACCAAAAAAATGAATATAAGAAACCAAAAACAATGTTAGACTTTGAAACAAATAATAAAACTGAAAAAAAACATACTCAAACAACAATTGGAGATTTTGATAAAGATAAAAAAGAAGAAGAAATAATCGAAATTAACTCAGAGATTGAAGCAAAACTTGTAATCCAAGATATTAAAAATAAATATCCAAACTTTAGAAACTATAACTTATTACCACAAACTGAAAGAAACTTATTAAGAAAGGCGCACGCCTACCTTGGGATTGTTGTGAAATTTTAAATAAAAATACTTAAATATATAAACATACTTTTTTTATATGATAATATGAACAATATAGATAGAAATAATTTAGCAGAATTTCAAGGTATAAAACCATATATTTCTCTAATAAGTGGAAGAATTATGGGAATAAAAGGCCACATTAAAAAAATTCAAGAAAATAAATATAAAACTCAAATCGAATTAATGAAAAGTTTCAATGATAAATATCCCAAGCAACAGGAACAATTTGAAACATTTAAAACTCAAATTGAAAATATTAAAAAAACTCAAAGTGAGAATAAATCATATAACTTTGAGATTATAGATGATATATATAATCAAATTTTAGAAATCATTATTGTTTTAGAAAAAATTAATCAATTTAAATTCGATTCAAATGATTTTAATTCAAAAGACATACAGTATTATGAAATTAAAACATTAAATGATTTATTAACTAAACTAAACACATTAAAGAAAACTAGATTTAGTGACATATTTAAAGGTGATTATACAAATGTAAAAATATATGGTGGAATTTTTAATCCACTTAATTGGTTTAAAAAATAATATTTGAAACTCAAATTTAACTAATTATAATAACACGCAACAAATAAATAAAAACATCAACAAATAATATTATGAAAGTAATAAGTTGGAATGTCAAATTCGATAATTCGACAGCAGAACAAAGTATAAACAAACTCTTAGAAAATGAGCAGGCAGACGTTTTCTGTTTTCAAGAAATCAACAAAGACATACTAAAATTTCTAAAAAACAAACACCAATTCCAACTACACTATGAACTAGAAACTACAAAAAACCTGAATCAAACAAATGAACTAAAAACATATGTTGTAATACTATCTAAATACGTAATTCTAAACAAAGGCAAAGTACACATCGTTGAGCCAAACAAAAAGATATCAAAAGTTACAAAATATCTACAAAAATATTTAAAAAAACATTCAACAATGTTTGAAAACTATACATCTGAATATGCAATATATATAGATATAAAAAGATTATCCGACCATAAACAATTTAGAATTTTTAACACTCATCTAAAAAGATTTACAACACCAATAAATAGAATTCATCAATTCAAAAAACTAATTCATATAATGGACAGAACAAAACAAAATATTATATGTGGTGACTTTAATATAATGGATACATTCTTATCAAAATTCTCTGGAACAATTTTTAATTCATCACTTAAAGATAATTTTAAATTTAATGAGCGAAATGAATTTGAGGACATATTTAAAATTCACAAATTTCAAAATCCATTTTCCAAACAATCAACATTTAATTTTAAAAAAATTATAAATCTACAACTAGACCACATCCTCGTGCCAGAACATACAAAAGTCAAAAATCAAAAAGTATTAGAAATAAAAAAGTATAACTCAGACCACGCGCCAATATATTTAGAAATAGAATAGTTTTTAATTAAAAATAATATAATTAAATAAATTAAAACAAAAATATATAAATAAAATATAAACTAAATATAATATAATGGAAGAAATTAAAATAGAACAAATTCAAAATAAATATAAAAATGAATTTATTAGTTCTTTTTCAGATGGAAGTTATTTTGACAACGAAAAAGAAGCAGAGGGACACTTTAAACTATATCTAAAATCAAAAAGATTATATCTATTATTTGAAAATGAAAACTTAATAGGGTTTTTTAACTATTTTTATCAATACTCACACTTCGCAAATTACCTCGAAGATATTAGCGTAAATAAAAACTATCAAAAAAAAGGATACTCTAAATATCTACTATCTAAATACATAGAAATTTCTAAAGAACAAAAAACAAAGAATGTAATAGCACTAAGCTCAACACATCTAACAAATAAAACATCACAACAAATGCACAAAAGTTTTGGATTTGAAGAAATCGGAACATTAAAAAAATTACACTACGGAATTGATGAAATTTTTTACGCGTATAATCTAAAATAAAGATAAAAGATTATAAACATTGAAAACATATAACAAATAAAATGAAAAAAAATATAAATAAAAAAACAAACAAAAACGACAAAATGCCAACAGCACTAAAAGTTGTATTCGCACTTTCATTACTTTGGATATTAGGTTCAATCTTTGCACTCTCAGGAAGACTTGAATTAGGAATCCCATTCTTTGGATTTTATTTGTATGGTTTTTCAGCAGGATTAGTAGTATATTTATTAGACATAATTGGACCTATTGCATTTCTAATTGGATTATGGAATAAAAAAACGTGGGCAGTTCCAGTTGCGTACACATATTTAATAATATTTATATTAAATTCAATAGTTGCACTATTTACGTTAGGAGATAAGTTCACAACAGGACAAATCTTAATTCCAGCACTCGTATATTTCATATTTCTTGCAACAATATGTAAAAATAAAAAATATTTTAACAAGTGAAAATAGATAAAACAACAAGAGGAATTGAACAAAAAATTTTAGAATCTTTAAAGATAGTATATGAATTTTCAAAACAATTAGATAACTCCGTTTCACAAATAGTTACTCAATACTGGAGTCATTCAGAAGAAAGAATTAATTCAATATTAACACATTCTCAAACAGCAATAGAATTATCTGAAACATTGGATAAAGAAAACAATAGATACAGAGAATTACATATTCTTACAGATTTATTTAAAGAAGATATAAATCCAAATATAGAAGAATTCAAACTACAAGTTGAGAAGCATTATAACAAAAATGGACACACAAAATTATTCAGTACTAAAATTAATCAAAAAAGAGACAAATGGTTTAATGATACTTTAGACTCAATAACTATGAGATATCTTCACATAAGAAATGAATTAAATAAATAAAAAATATTTTAATAAATAAAAGTTACATAATAGTAACTTAACTAATTTTTGTCAACCTCAATTAATATATATAATTAAACTATCTTTAAATAATATGGAACAAAACACATTATCAATAATAATAAACAAACCAGCAGTACAAGTCTTTAAATTTACAACAAACCCAAGCAACACACATCTCTGGGTGCCATTTGTAGATGAGGAAATAATAGACAAATACCCAATCAAACTTGGAACAATATATAAAAGTAGAAGAGAAAAATACTGGAATGAATCTAAAGTTACACAATTTAAAATAAATAAATTATTTAAATTAGAAAATAATAAATTTTCAGTAAAATACAAATATGAAATAATAGATGAAAACAAAACTAAATTAATTTATATTGAAACAATTAAACAAGGAACTCTTACAAACAAATTTGAAATCAAAGTACTTGAAAAATTAAAACATATTGTTGAACTAAAATAGTGAAAGTTGACATAACCAATTAATAACACTCAAAAAGTAAACTTTTTTCAAGATATACCAACTCAAAGTTGGTATAATAGGTGTTCTTCTCAATTAT
>JABSQY010000045.1 GCA_013215525.1 Nanoarchaeales archaeon
TTTTATCGTGAGTTTTTAAATTTAAAGGTTTTTTTGCCCAAATAAAAGTTTTTAGAAACCAAATTAATAATAATAAAATTGGAATTATAAAAATATACAAATTATTTTTAATTGTATTTTCTAAACCTATTTGTAATAAAGTTGTATTTGTTAAAGTATTTTGTAAAACTTGAAATAAATCATTTGAAATAGAAGTATTAATAGTTTCATTTAAACTAGAATTAAGTATTCCAGTAGAATTCTCTAAAGTCATATTTACCAAATTTGAAATATTAGTATCATTAATCATAAAAATAACAAAACTAAGCAAATATATAAGTCTTATGTAGAATAGAATAAAATTTGGAAGTCAAAATCCAAATCAGTAATTAGTGTATTTTGTATATTTATATGTTCGAACAACAAAACTTTGTGTAAGTAAAATCTCACAAAGGCTTAGAAATTATCAACAAGAAATTTCTTGAAGGTCTGAACTTAGGAGGATTTTTGTTTAGAGTGCTTGCTTTTTGAATCGGATTAGAATATATATCTATCCGATTCTAAAAAAGTGAGTGCTCTAGACAAAAAGCATCCGTTTCAAAACATGTTCGAAAGCATAATTAAAATAAAAAAGGAATTTATTCCTTTTTAGTATCAGCATCTTCTGTAGATTTCTCTTCAGCTTCAACATCAACAACTTTTTCACCATCTTTAGTCACATCAGAAGCTTGAGCAGCTTCTTCTTGATTATAAATATCAGCGAAAACAGTTTGAGCAAATGAAGTTAATTCTTCAGTTCTCTTTAAAATCATCTTAGCAGACTTAGACTCAGATTTAACTAATTCTTCTAAATCAGTTAACTTAACAGTTAACTCACCAGCTTTCTTAGCATCAACTTTATCTTTATTCTCATCTAAAGTCTTTCTAGTTTGGTAAATTCTTGATTCAGCTTCATTAGTTGCTTCGATTTCTTCTCTCTTCTTAGCATCTTCTTCAGCATACTTCTCAGCATCATCTTGCATCTTCTTAATCTCTTCATCAGTTAAAGTAGTTGATGCAGTAATCTTAATCTTTTGCTCCTTACCAGTTCCTAAATCCTTACCGGAAACAGCAACAATACCGTTTGCATCAATATCAAAAGTAACTTCAATTTGAGGAACTCCTCTTGCAGCAGCAGGAATACCATCTAAGTTAAAAGAACCTAAAATGTTATTATCTGTAAACATTGTTCTCTCTCCTTGTGCAACTCTAATAGTTACAGTTGATTGGTTATCCTCAGCAGTTGAATAAACTTGAGACTTCTTTGTAGGAATAGTTGTATTTTTATCAATCATGATAGTTAAAACACCACCCATAGTTTCAATACCTAAAGATAAAGGTGTAACATCTAATAATAAAACATCAGTTACATCACCTGATAAAACACCACCTTGAATAGCAGCACCTAAAGCTACAGCTTCATCTGGGTTAACAGACTTATCAGCATCCTTACCAGAAATATCCTTAACTAATTCTTGAACAGCAGGAATTCTTGTAGAACCTCCAACTAAAATAATCTTTTGAATTTCATCTAATGAAAATCCAGAATCTTTAATAGCAGATTGTGTAGGAACTCTTAATTGTTTTAAAATACCTGAAATTAAATCATTAAACTTCGCTCTTGTAATTTTCATATCTAAGTGCTTAGGACCTGATGCATCAGCAGTAATAAAAGGTTCTGAAATTTGTGATTCTAACTTACTAGATAATTCAATTTTTGCTTTTTCAGCAGCTTGTTTTAATCTTTGAGCAGCTTGAGGATCAGCCTTTAAATCAATCCCGTGTTCTTTCTTAAACTCAGTAGCAATATAATCAATTAATAAACTATCAATGTTATCTCCACCTAATTTGTTATTTCCTGCAGTTGATTTAACTTCAAAAATACCATCATCTAATTCTAAAATTGAAACATCGAAAGTTCCTCCTCCAAAATCAAAAACTAAAATCTTTTGAGCATCAGTTTTGTCAATACCATAAGATAAAGCAGCAGCTGTTGGTTCATTAATAATTCTTTCAACTTCTAAACCTGCAATTTTACCTGCGTTTTTAGTTGCTTGTCTTTGTGAATCAGTAAAGTATGCTGGAACAGTAATTACAGCCTTTGTAATAGTTTCACCTAAGTATGCTTCAGCATCGCTCTTTAACTTACCTAAAGTAATTGCAGAAATTTCTTCTGGAGTATAATCTTTACCATGGATGGAAACTTTGTAGTCTTCTCCCATATGTGTTTTAATTGAAATAACTGTATCTTGAGGCTTAACAATTGCTTGTTTCTTAGCAGCATCTCCTACAATTCTTTCACCATCTCCACTAATGTGTACAATTGACGGTGTTGTTCTTTGTCCTTCTGCATTTGGAATAACTGTTGCAGTTCCATTCTCAATAATTGAAATACAACTGTTAGTTGTACCTAAATCGATTCCTAAAATTTTTTCTTTTGCCATTTTATATGTATATAAGTCAAAAAATTATCGCAAAATCTCAAAAAATATGAAATTCTACTTATTTGATAGAATTATTAGGTCATATTTCTTTATAAATATAACGATTTTATCGCAAATCCGCGTAAAGATAAGAAAAATTCGGATTTGTGTAAATAAACGAAATAAACTCAATCAAACACAAAAAAAATAACAAATAAATATAAAACAAACTAAATTAACTATAGTTATGAAAACAATTGGAATCATCGGAGCAATGAAAGACGAAATTACACCATTACTACAACACTACAAAAACTACACAACAATCAAACTAGGGAAATTAGAATTTTATAAAATTACACTAGAAAAAGAAGAAAAAATACTATACATAACACAATCCAAAATCGGAAAAGTATCAGCAGCAATTGCAGCAACTACACTTATCTCAAAATACAACTGCCAGCAAATTTTATTCACTGGAGTAGCAGGAGCAAATCATAAGGATTTAGATATTGGAGACTTAGTAATCGGAAATAAACTAGTACACCACGATGTTGACATCACAGCATTCGGACACCCAAAAGGACACATTCCAGAAATAGGAATTGAAATCGACACATCAGAAGAACTAAACAAAATCGCTGAAAGCATAATAAAAGAAAAAAATCATAATTACAAAGTTGGAACAATTGCAACAGGAGACCAATTTGTACACAGTAAAGAAATTAAAGAAGAAATTACAAATAACTTCAACGCAATCGCAATAGAAATGGAAGGTGTAGCTGTCGCGCAAACATGTAACCAATTAGAAGTTCCATGTTTTATATTAAGAGCAATTTCCGACAATGCAAACGGTGACGCTCCAGAAAACTTTGAAGAATTTGTAAAACAATCAGCTATTAAATCAAGTGAAATTATTGTAGAGATGATTCAATTAATCTAAAGTTTTTCAAAATCTCCTAAAACTTTTTCAAGTCCACCCAAAATTTTTAATTTAGTTGAATCAGTTTCATTATCAAACTTATTTAAAATATTTGACATATATTTATTTAATAAATTTGAAAATGGATTTTTTGTATCAAAAACCAAACCATAAAGATAAATCCCTTCTGTATTTTTTTCTGAGGATAAATAGTCTCCAAGACACATATTTTCATTAAATACTAACTCTAACTTTTCATAAAGATGGTCTGAGATTGGTCTTTGTTGTTTTATTACTTGTGAAATATATGACTTCATAGAAACTAAAGTCATCTTTGAGCTATATCCAACTTCTAGTATTTTTTTTGCTAGTTCTATCTGAGTTGAAATTCCACAGTTATCTTTAACACCTCTCATAAATTCTTTCTGACTCCTAATATATTGTCCTACCATAATATTAAAGAATTAGAAGAAATATTTATATACTTGTTCTCCCAATTAAAATACTATGAGAGAAAAACTTAAACATTTAGGATTAAATAATAATGAAATTGAAATATATTTATTATTATTAAAACAGAACAATTTAACTGGACAACAAATTAGAAAAATATCAAATATTGCAAACTCAAGAGTATACTCTTGCCTAGACTCATTAATCTCCAAAGGAATTGTAACATATCAAATAACACCAAAACACAAAATTTTCTCAGCACTACCACCATCCACATTAGTAGACATTGCAGAAAGTAGAAAAAGAGAAATTGAGTCTATAATTCCAGAATTAAAGGAATTAGAATCCAACTCTTCAATAAAAACAAAATCAGCAGTTTATGAAGGACTATCAGGATTTAAAACTGCATTTTATAATATGGCTAATTTATGTTCAGAAAATGAAACAATATCAATCATTGGATTTTCAAATCAAGCATATAAAAATGAAAAATTAAAATACATTTTAAAAAATGTAAACAAAATATCAATTAAAAAAAAGCACAAATTTAAAATGATTTTAGATTCAGATAATAACATGTTTGCAAAAGATAGAACACAAGAAAAAATTACAGAGTTAAGATTTATGCCAAAAGGTTTTGTAAGTCCTGCAGCGATTGATATTTTTGAAGATAAAGTATATATTTTTATGTGGAGTGAAAATCCTTATGTATTTATGATTCAAAATGAAGAAATCGCAAAAGGATTTAAAATTTATTTTAATTTTTTATGGAATATGGGAACTAAAAAATAATTTAATAAAAATAAGAGACTTTAAATAAAATAGAATATTTCATATTCTATGAAACACACAAAATTCGAAAATTTAGACGTAAAACGAGAATACTATAAATTTCCAAAAAAAATGCAAACAAAAATGTTAGAACTAAGAGAAATAATATTTGAAGTTGCAAATAATAATAAAAATATTGGGAAAATTTCTGAAACTTTAAAATGGGGAGAACCTACATATCAAGCTAATCAATCAAAAACTGGAAGTCCAATTAAAATTAATTATAAACAAGAAATGGGAACTAATTTCTCAATGTATGTAATGTCTTCAACAGACTTAATTGAAACATTTAAAAAAAATTATCCAAAAACATTTTACTATACTGGAACTCGTGAAGTAATTATTAATTCAAATAAAAAAATCCCAAGAAAAGAAATTTATCATTGTATAGAACTTGCACTAACATATAAATTTAAAGAAACTTCAAAAAAGAAAAAGTAAGTAAAAAATAAATATGTTCGAATAACAAAACAAAAGAAAAAAACAAGAACGATGGAGTTAGGAGGATTTTTGTTTAGAGTGCTTGCTTTTTGAATCGGATTAGAATCTATATCTATCCGATTCTAAAAAAGTGAGTGCTCTAGACAAAAAGCATCCGTTTCAAAACAATCTCAAAAACTTATTTAATTTCAACAAGTTCAATAGACTCAGTTGAAATAGTATCAACTAAATTTCGTTCAGGCTCATAATACGTTTTGAACGGATACCACTGTTTATCATACGGCAAATCAATTGAATTTAATTCCTCTACTGTTCCTAAATCATTAACTAAAACTCTACTCTTTGAAAAAGTGTATAAACTATCTTCAATAAATAAACTTCTCTGAACATTAAATGGTGTATTCCAATAACTATACTCATCATCCTTATCAGAATGCGACACCTTTCCTCGAACATCAAAACCATTTGAAGTAATAGTTAAAACATACGCTCCATTCCAAACATTATTTCTAAAATAACCATTCTTATCAGTTTCATATCTCTCTGAAACTTCACGAACAGGAAGTACAAGTAAATTTTTCTCTTTATTAAATAAAAACGCTTTATGTTCATCAAGAGCAATACTATGTGAACCTGAGTCTCCAATAACTAAAGTGTCAACTTCCTTTGGATTTTCAAAATCGGACACATCAAATAAAGATAATTTAATTCCTTTAGTTTGAACTCCACCATGTTCATTAACATAAGTCTCACGACCTAAACCAATTAATAAATCTTCATCATAAGGATGTAAATAACTTGAAAAACCTGGAACCTTTAATTGTCCAACAATCACTGGATTTTCTGGATCTGATAAATCAATAGTAAACAATGGGTCGATTTGTTTAAAAGTTACCATATATAATTTATCTCCCATAAAACGAGTAGAATAAATTCTTTCCTCTGGCGCAATTTTTGTAATTTCTCCAATAGTTTTCATATCTGAATCAAGTACTACAACATTTGAATAAGTCATTTGTCCTAAATCACGAGTATAATATCTACTTGTCGTTGCAACACGTAAATTTGAATCTTTCTCATCTAAAGAAAACTGATTTAATAAAGTTCCACGAACTTCACCACGTCCTTTATATGTAATAATATCTCTATCAATCCCCAACTTATGAATCACAGTACGGCTTCTTTCATCTTCAACTTTCGCTTCATAATCAGTAACAACTTCCCCCATTTCTTTCACAAGAGTATTCTTCTCATCTTCATCCATGTAATTATACATATTCTCAAGAACTAAAGAAATTTTATCCCATGCCTCAAGATGTGACTTCATAGAACCTTGTTCTAAATCTTCTTCAATCTCTGCAATATCATTTTGAATATCACCTGGTAACATTGGAACTACAACCTTAAAAAACATATCTACTTTTTGATATTGATAATAAGTGTTAGGATAATTTTTTTGATATGAAATATAAATATTCTCTTCACTCATATACAAAGTATTTGAATAACCTAATAAGAAAGTTTTTGTATTAAATTTTTCTCTATCCTCAAAAATATTAAAAGCTGCAACAGTTTGATAATTATAATTAGTTTCAGGATTATCAAAATAAAATACTTCAGGTCTATTAATTAAAACACCATTTTGACGAGCAGCAGGAAAATGAACTGGTCCACCATAATAATAAATATTTTCATTTGTAATAAAATAAATATAATCTCCAACCATACGAGACTGAAAATAATTCCCTGTAACAGAATAATCTTTAATTAACTCTGGTTTCTTATGGTTTGAAATATCATAAACATATGCAATAGTTTGACTTTCACGTGACTTCGTCGGTTTAAAATCAAATTCTGAAATTTGGTACACATCATTATAATCTTGTGAAAAAATAACTAACCTATCTTCATTAACAAATAAATCACGAGGATTTCCAAACACATCAATCTCTGACACAATACTAGATTCACGGCCAGAACTTGAATCAATAATAACTAATTTATTTTGAGATAAAATATAAATATAATCCCCATCAGTTTTTACAAAATCAGCTTCATCAACACCTTTAACTTGTACATTAGTAGAAGAATAATCAACACCAGCAGAAGAACTTGAACCACTAGATTTATCAGCACTTTCAGCAGAAGTTTTAACCATCATAGAAGATTCCATCACATCCACTCCACCATCAAAAGCTGTCATAGTATTTCTCACAACACCACTACCAAAACCACTGCCTGAATTTCCACTTGAACTTTGTTCTTTTAAAAATTCATTTAACTCGGACGATGATGTAAACTTTTTAACATCTCCACTAGACAAATCTAACTCTAAACTTGTATAACTTGAAGTTTTCTTTTTTACTGTGTCAGTAGAACACATTGAAAAAGAGAACAACCCAATAACTAATAAAATTAAAATCCATACAAAACTGGACCCTAAAACATTTTTTGTACTCATTTTTTTATTTCCCATTTTTAAAATATATTATTAAACTAAATAATTCCTCCACTTTTTTTATTAAAAAACTTCTTCTTAATTGTCCGTGTCAACCAAATACAAAACAAAGCAAAAACAAACCCAAATAAAAACCATTCAAAAGCTTCAAATGATAAAATCACATCAGATAAAGTAGTAGAAATTCCCGCAGAATTTGGAGCAACACTTTCATACATCAAAGCCTGCGAAGACTCAGACACAATCTCACTAGCATCAGCTACAAGTGCACTCTCAAGTACAGGCATACTCTTAGCAGAAATAGAATTAGCAACAAGATTATTACTAACACCACCAAAACTCGAAACACCACTATTAGTAAACATATTAATAAAATACGCTCCAAGTAATCCAAAAGAAAAAACTGGTAAAATATTTCTAACAGCTTCTAAAAATGATTCTTTATCAGCACCTTTTGGGGCAATAATAATATACTTATTTGCAAGAGTATAATGTTTAATAGGTTTACCTTTTTTCGAATAACTTGAACTTTCAATTTCTACAAGTCGAGCATCAACTAATTGTTTTAAATTATAATGAACAGTAGAAATCGGAATAGATAATTTCTCAGAAATTAAAGATTCAGTTCCATCACTTTCAGATAGAAAATCTAAAATTTTTATACAAGTAGGATTTGAAACTGTATTTGCAATAGCTTTAGTTTTATCATCATCAAGAGATAATAATAAGAAATTTTTTTTGGCCATAGTTTAACTAAGACATAGAGAGATATATACTTTTCTATAACTTCAAGAGTTATTAAAGTTAAGTTATAGAAAAGTATATACAAAGGTGCATTGCAACTTTCGCATATTAGAAAAATTACATTGTAATTTTTTTAACTTTAAATTAACTTCAAGAGTTATCAAAGTAAAACAAAGAATACAATAAAAGTATAACTAAAAGTATAACTAAAAATATAAGATAATAAACTATTAAAAAATATAGAAAACTAAACTTTATAAAACAGATAATTTTAAATTAAATATATTAAAATGAAAAACATTCATAAGACTCAACTTTTTAAACACATTAAACAATGTATCGCAATTTTATTAATAATATTTGTATTATTAAATATGTTATTTGTAGGAATGGGAAAAATTTCATTAAACGATTTCTGGTTAGGGATTTTATTTATTGGTGGTGTTAGTTGGATTTTTTACAGAGATCAAACTTTAAACCTTTTAGGTAAAAAATTAAATTGTGAAAATAAAGAAAACACAAGTAAAAATAAAAACTAAATTAATTAAAAATAAATAAGAAAAACTAAACAGACAAAATATCTTTTCTTTTAAGACGATTTTTTTCTAAACAATCATCACAATGCGACTTCCCTGATTTAATCATATCATCATCACCACACATAACGCAAGTTTTAATTTCTCTATCACTCATATTTTAATTAATATTTTTGTATTTATAGAAGTTTGTAAAGTAAAAAATAAAATAGATAACTTATTTTATTCTAAATTAGCATAACTCATAAACTTTGAAAACTTCTCGCACCAAATAACAACGCCACGGTAATCAGAAACTACAACACTCGAAGATATATCATAACTAGAATAACCTGAAAATTGATACAATGAATCAACTAATAATGAATCAGATTTTACAGATAAAAATTTATCAACATTATCAATATTAATATCACGCACCAAATATATCTTTAAATCTGGAGCATTTGTAATTTCAAAATCATCACCAAGTACAAGCCTGTTTCCATCAGAAGTTTCCGTTATAAAAACTTCTCCTGAACCTTTATGAAATAAATCAGACCCAATTGCATTAGAATCAAAAACTCCAGATTTTAAATTAATAGTATTTCCATCTAGAATATTTAAATCAATCACGTCACGTTCTTTATCTACTGATTTATGTGTTTGATAAAAAAACAAAATAAATCCAATAATTAAAATCAATAAACCATAAAATAAAATTTTATTTCCTTTATTCATAAATAGATAATAAAAATAAAGAATATAAATATTATTATAAACTATGAAATATAAATAATACTATAATAAACCAAAATGGGAAACTTTAGTAGTAAAAAAATAATCAATAGAACCAAAAATGAATTCTTTAAACAAATTAAAGCTTATCAAAAAACTCTAAAACCAACAAAAGAAATTGAAGGATACGGAACAGCTCCAATTGTAGGAGAAAAAAACTATCCATTTCTACAAATACATAATTCTTCAAACGAGGACAAGGCTAATAATTTTATGAACTCTGGAGAAATCGTAAAACAAGGATACAAAGAAATATTTCATCTAAAAGCTAAAAACATATTAGGGTCAACTCAGAATACGCACATCCGCCGAACAACAGATAGAATCAACAATGAAATAATTGATATATACAAATCAAAAAAAGCAATAGAATTTAATTCTACATTTGAAAAAGAATTAAAATTTGATAAAGTATTATCAAACAAAGTATCTGGAATTATGGGTTCTAAAAATGAATTAGAATCTTTGAATGCAACAGAGAACACATCAACCAACAAACAAATCGAAAAATATGAAAGTAATGACGCGAAAGCAAAAGAAGCAGTTATCAAATTATATGAACATGGCGAGAATGAACAACAAATAATTCACCTTTTAGCATTAGGAATCTTTGGTGTATCAATAAATAAAAAATTAGTTCCGAGTAAATGGGCAATCACAGCATACGACACAATGATTCAAAACCATTTGCATAAAAAAATATTAAAATATAATCCAATTAATCAATATGAAGTGTATTATTATCAAAACAAATCCGACACGCACGTAAACATATTATTACCAGACCATTATATGGGAACACACACAGAAGATTGGGCAAATTCATATAGTGATGAATGGAACGGATTTAACGTAGACTGGTTTAATAACGCAAATAAGCTAAGTACGCCTGAAGCATTAAATGCAGGGGGGTACTATGCAACCAAAATTGCACTCAATGAACACTTGAATTCAAGAAAAAAACAAGCAGCTGCAATAATGATTAGAAGAATTAGAGATTATGATGTGCCGCTTGGAGTTGTGTTTGTTCGAGAATGTGTGAGAGAGAGTTTTAAAAACCAAGTTTTCAAAACAAGTAGTTTTTCTGAACTTGATAATTTTATAAAAACTAAATTCCCAGACCATTACAAACACTTCATTAATTCAAAAGTTCTAAAAGAGCAAAAAAAGCAGATGAAATTAAATAAATTTTTCTAAAATAAAAATAATTAAAAATTTGTTTCACAAATTTTTAACGTGTTACAACAACAGCAGGCTTCTTAATTAATTCTCCACGGAATCTGAAACCTTTACGTACAGTTTTTAAAATTAAACCTTGAGCTAAACCTTTAGCAGGAGCATAACTTGCAATATCAGCATTCTCTGCATCAAAAAACTTATTCTCAGCTTGAATAACTTCAAGTTCTAAATCATGCATCACAGCAAGCATTAACTTTTCAGTTTGTGTAACATTCATCATCATTTGTTGAATTGAAGGATCTACTTGTTGAATTTTATAAGAACTCCTTTTAGTTTCCTCAACCTTTTCATATAATTTAATTAAATTTCTTGCAGTATTTAACTTAATCTCATGTTCATGAGCATTCATCTTACCTTGATGTTGTTCTCGTAAATTTTTATTATCTAATCTTAATTTAGAAAATTTGTGATAAAGAACTTCATACTTTTCACTTGTAGGATTTAACAATTGTCTAATTTTATCCATAACCATATTATACTAACTGCGAAGTAAGTTTATAAACTTTTTTGATTTTACAAAAAAAAGCATAAAGTATAAGCAATAATTTCATACATTTATACTAGAAAAATATATAAACCAAATTAAACAAAAATAATTAGATATAAAAAAATGGATTTCTTACAAATAACACAAATTTTCGAAAAATTAGAAACAACATCAAAAAGATTAAACAAAATTATAATTTTACGAGATTTTTTAGAACAAGACAGAAAAGTAGCGCAACTTATCTTTGATATGATTTGCGGAAACTTTCAAAGAGAAAATAATAAAAAATCAGTAGGGATTTCATTAAAAACAATTTTTTCAGTAATTTCATTTTTATCACAAAAATCAGAACTACAAGTAGAAAAAGAATTTAACAAATTAGGTGACGTTGGTGAAGTTGCAGCAAAACTAATTTCGCAAGCAAAACAATCATCTTTACTAACACAAACACTAACACTAGAACACGTAACATCAGCATACAAAAAGATTTCAATAACATCTGGAACTAATTCAAATAAAATTAAAAAAGAAATTTTAGCAAACTTATTTCTAAACGCAAAAGATGTTTTAGAATATAAATTTTTAGCAAGATTATTAATTGATGATTTAAGAATTGGAGTATCAGAAGGAGTTTTAAGAGAAGCAAGTGTAAACTATTTATTTCCAAAAATAATTGGAATTCAAAACCTATGTGATAAATGTTTCTACATTAATTTAAACTCTAAATCTTGTTTAAAATGTAATAATCCAATCGATGAGAAATCGCAACAAGAACACTTTGAAAACAGATTTAAAGTTGTAGAAATTGGAACTCCAAAAGAAATAATTGGTCTTGATAATTTTATAAAACAAGAGAAAGAAATAGAAGAAACATTAAAATTTGCATTAAGATTAAATCCTAAAACACACATTATTTCAACACCAGAACCAAGATATTTCTATAAGAAGTTTCTAGAGTCATTTGAAAAAAAATATAATACATTAAACTCATTTACAAATATAATTTTAGAAACAAAAAAAGATTTACCATCAATATTAAAAGTAAACTTAGAATACTTTAGACCAATTAAATCAATGTTAGGTGTAAGATCAAACACAGTAGAACACAGTTTTGAAGTTAGTGGAATGCCTGCAGTACTAGATTACAAATACGATGGTCTTCGTGTGCAAATCCATCACAAAGAAGGGCGCATTCAGTTATTCTCAAGAAATTTAGATAATATCACAAAACAATTCCCTGAAGTAATTGATTTCATTAAACAAAATTTTCCAAAAGTAAATTTTGTTTTAGATTCAGAAACAGTTGGATACGATTTTAATACTCAAAAGTATTTACCATTTCAAATGTTATCAAAAAGAATTTTATCAAAAAATATTGAACAAGTAAATCATATTAAAGTCGTAGTAAAAGTATTTGACATATTAAAATTAAACGATGAAACTTTAATTGATATTCCATACGAAAAAAGAAGAGAAATGTTAGAAAACTTATTTGTAAATACTCCAATCAGAGAAAAAATTAAATTTGACCTTGAATTATTAAAAAATATTAAATAAAATGGAAAAAACATATTTATATAAAAATAAAAAAGAAAAATATGACAACTCAATACACTTAAAGTATCATAGATACACTAATTATTTTATGATTATTTTATTGATAATAATCCTATTTACAGAATTTAAAATATCCAACTTATTACTATTAATAGGAATTATAATTTTTAATCAAATATACATAATTCTCCAAAAGATGTATATGGACAAGTATAAGTTT
>JABSQY010000046.1 GCA_013215525.1 Nanoarchaeales archaeon
TTTTTAAATGTAGATAAGTTAGGATTTATTTATTTTAAATTACATCTAAAATTATATAATTTAAATATTGATAAAAAGAAAAAGTTTATGAATTTTCTTTTTAAGCATTTAAATGTAGTATATACTACTGAATTAATTAATGGTTCTGATTTAGAGATTGAGTTTCAAGTTAATTCAAATTCTGAATTTTATAAGTATATAGAAAATATAAGAAATGAGTTTGGAGATATTATTAAAGATTATGAGTTTATGCAATATACTAATGAATATAAATTTACATATTTACCAAATATCTTTTGATTAAGTAATTATAAAAATAAGTTTTTATAACTCAAATTTTAAATACTTTTCAATTTCTTGTTTTTGAGTATTTGATTTCACTAAACTTAAAGGTAATTCAAAGTATCCTTGAACTACTAATTCAATTACTTGTTCTTTTGAAATTCCTCTTGACATCATATAAAAGGCAATGTCGTCACTGATTTGAGAAATTGAACATCCGTGAGAACAAGACACAATATTATTTTCTACTTCAAGAATTGGTTCACTCCAAATCTTTGATTCTTTATCTAAAATTAATCCAGATATGTTTAAGTGTCCAGTTGAATTTTCTGCGTGTGGTTTAATGTTAATTACACCATCACATAAAACCTTTCCACCATTAATACTTGCACCATTTAGTTTTTGATTTGATTCACTATTTCCTTTCAAATGTGATACTTCATCTCTAATAAAATTTTCCTCATTGTTTGTAAAGTATCCAGATTTTAATTCATACTTTGTATTTTCTTCTAAATAAGTTTTCACATAATTTACTCTTGATGATAAAATAAATTGTCCGAAATTTATTTGTGAATTTTCTTTACAATAAATTTGTAAGTATTTGTAAATATCTTTATTGTTTGTAATTTCTGAAATGTTTAATTTTATATTTTTTTCTACAATTACTCTAATCAGTGTTGTTGATTTATTTTGTATATTAATTAATAAATTTGAATTTTGTTTCACTAAAATATTTACAATACCACATCCAGTAATTTCTAAAGTTTCATCTTTAGTTACTTCTACAAAAATCTCTTTAGTTAATTTCTCTGAAAAAAAGTTACTTTCAAAAAACTTTGTTTTAAATGCCTCTACACTTTGTAAATTTGTTTCAATATTATTTTCTGAAATGCTTTCAGCAACTAGTTCATTTATCCTTTGTAATTCTCTTAACATTGCCATTTTTATTTACCCGATTGAGTCCTCCATTTCCATTTCAATTAATTTGTTTAATTCTACTGCGTATTCGAATGGTAATTTTTTAATTACATCATTTGCAAATCCACTCACAATCATTTGTTTGGATTGTTCTTCTGTTAATCCTCTACTCATTAAATAGAAAATTTCATCATCACCAATTTTTCCAATTGTTGCTTCGTGAATTACTTGCGCGGATTGTGATTCTACTTCCATTACTGGATAAGTGTTTGAAACTGATTCATCATCAACTAAAAGCGCGTCACATTCAATTACTGAAATTGCATTATCTGCATTTTTTCCAATTTTTACAAGTCCACGATATGATGAAATTCCTCCATCTTTTGAAATTGATTTTGCTTTAATTAAACTTCTTGTATTTTTTCCGATATGAATTACTTTACTTCCTGTGTCCTGGTTTTGTCCTCTAGCTGAGAATGCAATTCCAATACTATCTGATTGAGAATTATCTCCAAGTAAAACTGAACACGGATATAACATTGTTCTTCCTGAACCCATGTTTCCGTTTAACCATTCAATTTTTCCATTCTTTTGAACGATTGCTCTTTTTGTGTTTAAGTTATAAGTATTTTTTGACCAATTCTCAATACTTGAATAAACTATTTTTGCACCTTCACCAACAAATAATTCAACACATCCAGCGTGCAGTGAAGATTCTGCATATCTTGGTGATGAACATCCTTCAATGTAGTGTATTGTAGAATTTTTTTCAGTTACAATAATTGTGTGTTCAAATTGTCCACCTTTTGAAGCGTTCATTCTAAAATATGCTTGTAGCGGAATATCTACTGTTACACCTTCTGGAATATGAATAAAAGTTCCACCAGACCAAACTGCTGCGTGAAGCATTGCAAATTTATGATCTGAAATAGGAACACAATTTGTCATAAAATATTTTTTTACCATTTCAGGATATTTTTGAACTGCTGTGTCCATATCTTCAAAAATTACACCTAAGTCTTCCCATTCTTTTTTTAGATTGTGATAAACTGTGTTTGAGTCGTATTGTCCTCCAACTCCTGCTAAACTTTCACGTTCTGCTTGAGGGATTCCTAATTTTTCAAATGTTTTTTTAATATCTTCAGGAACATCATCCCAAGTTCTTGAATTTTCTGCATCTGGATTTACATAATAAATAATCTCATCTAAGTCAAGTCCGATTAAATCAGGTCCCCAATTTAGTTTTGAATTTTGGAATGCTTTGTACGCTCTTAAACGTTTATTTAACATCCATTCAGGTTCATTTTTATCTGAACTTATCTTTCTGATTAATTCCTCACTTAATCCTGGTTTTGCCACATATTTAGAGTTAGAATTAGAATTGTGGTCATCGTATCTACTTCTATCAATTTCAAAGTCTTTTGTTATTTCCATTTTTGTAGTCTATGTATAATTAACGAACTAATTTCGTAGATTATAATGCTAAGTTATAATAGAATAAGTATAGGTTTGTTTATAAATGTGGGTTTGAGATGCGTGCGGTGAAACTTGAAAAATAATTAAATAATTAAATAATGATAATCTATTATTTTCCAACCTCAAAAAGTAAAGCATGTGGTAAATCAGTACCATTATTTAATTCATAAATTTTAATATTTTTAAATTTACTTTCTTCTAAAAGACTAATATATACTTTAGTAGGATTATGATAGTCTATAATTCCAACATCTTTATGTCCACCGAGTCCATCATCCAATAATACTTTAAATTCTAAATCTTCTTTTTTATAATCAAACTCTTCAACGGGTTCTATTACATAACCTAATGAGACTTTATTATTTAATATGTCTTTTCTTATTTCTGGATTTGTAATAGTAAAACAAAATTTCCCAGTATCATTTAATAAAGAATATATATTATCAAATCCTTTTTTAAGTTGTTTTTGAGTAAATTCTGTAAATACATAATTTGCACATACAACATCAACTGAACCTTTTTTACTTTGATAAAAAAAACTTGTAGAGTTTGTAATATCTTCAAGATAAACTGAATTATTTTTATCATACAAATGAGCAAATTCCACCATACTTTTATTTACATCAACTCCAACTGCATCAATATTTCCATATTGCGAAAGCATTACACCATTTCCACACCCAACCTCAACTAAAGAATTAACTCCTTGTTTTTTAATTAATTCCTTAATTAATTGGTGTAGACTTTTGTTATCAAGTTCTCTTAAGTCTTCTTTGGTTTCATAAAATTTAGTTGCTATTTCCATACTTTAAGTAGTGACACATTACATTTAAATAGTAGTAGTCATTAATATGACTACTATGTTGAAAGATGCACTTAAATTATATGGATTAAATGAAAATGAGATTATTGTTTTTTTAGCTTTAATTGAACTTGGTGGTGGTTTTGCTAAGGATTTGATTGAATATACTAAATTTCATAAAAATATTATTTATGATAATATTTACAAATTAATTGATAAAGGTCTTGTGAGTGAGGCTTTAGTTGATAATAAAAAATTCTTTTCTTCTGAGAGTCCAGACGTTATAACAGAATTTATTTCAAATACACAAAAGAAATTTACTTTGTATAAAAAAGAGATGGAACTACTTAAGAAAAAAATTCAAGAAAAACAAAAAGCTCCATCTAAAACTCAAATTAAAATGTTTACAGGAATTGAAGGAGTTAAACAAATTTTTAGACATGAGTTAGATATTGGTAAAGATTATTTTGTGATTGGAGCTCCAAAGGAATCTGTAGAATTATGTGGCGAGTTATTTTGGAAAAGCTTTAATGTTAGACAAAGAAAAAGTGGAATGAAAGGGAAAATTATTTTTAATGAATCTCTAAGAGATTTTGGGAAAGTTCTTGAAAATGATTTAATTGAGATTAGATTTTTTGAAAAAATGTTTGAACCTTTAACAGAGATTATGATTTATGATAAATTTGTTGCAACAATTGTATGGTCAAAGGAACCAGTTGGAACTTTAATTGAGAATGAAGAAGTTGCTAAAAGTTATAAAAAGTATTTTGATATATTATGGATGCAAACAAAAAAATGAAAGAATTATTAGGAAAATATAAACATTATAAAAATAAAGATTATGAAGTGTTACACAGTAAAAATTCTATTTTAAATAATTTTTGAAAGAAAATTTAAATAAATATAATTTTTGGCGTATTTTCAACAAGTTGAAAATATATTGGATTGTATGAAGATAGTTTGAAGAAATGTGTTGTGTACAAAGCTTTGTATAAAGTCTCTGATTTTGGGTCTGAGTTTGAGCAGTGTCCAGTTTTTGTACGCGAGTTTGATAATTTTTTTAGTGATGTTGAAGTTTATGGAAAAATCGTGAAACGATTTTTAAAAATAGATTAATAATTTAATAGTATAATAATAAAATATATAAACTTTCTTTTTTTAAAAATTATATGGATAAAATTAAAGAAGAATTATTAAAGTTTTTAAAATCTCAAAAGTTAATTATTATTGCGTCACAAGGTGAGAATGACATAGGAATCGCAAATATTTATTATGGGATTGATGAAGATTTTAAAATTTATTTTATTTCTCCAAAAGATACAGAACACAGTAAACACATTTTAAAAAACTCAAAAATTACTTTTTCAATTACTTGGTATAATCCAAATAATCATAAAGATAGAAAAGCAATTCAAGCAAAAGGAAATTGTATTATTGCAACTTTAGAAAATGATAAATTTAAAGGAGTTAAGTTACATAATTTAAATTTTCCAGAGTTTAAAGAGAGAATTACAGAGGAATGGATTTTAGATGATTCTATTGATGCAGAGGTTTGGGTTATTGAACCTACAAGTATGAAATTTTGGAATGATGAACTTTTTGGTTTGAATGGGAATGAATTAATTGAATTTGATAAATAAGATTGAATGTATTATTTTAATTATAAATTAGTTATAAAAACTTATTTAGATATACAATTAAGTTATGAAACATAAAATATTTTATTTTATTTTTGTTCTAAAAATGTTTTAAATAATCCTTTTGAATTTGATAAATTTTTATATGAACCTTCTTGAATTATTTTCCCTTTATCAAATACAAATATATTGTCACAATTTTTTAAAGTTGTAAGTCTGTGGGCAATCATAATTATTGTTTTATTTGGAAATAAAGTTTCTATACTTTTTAATACAATTGTTTCATTTGAATTATCTAATGCAGAAGTTGCTTCATCTAAAATAAATATTTCAGGTGATTTTAAAATTAATCTTGCAAGAGCTAATCTTTGTTTTTGTCCACCACTTAAATTATTTCCTTGTTCTGTAACTCTACCAGTTAAACCACCTAATTTGTTCATAACCTCATCATACATATTAACTTTTTTTAAAGAATTTATAATTTCTTCTTTTGAACATTTTCTATTAATTCCATAAATAATATTTTCTTTTATTGTTCCTGAAAATATATAAGTTTTCTGCGGTACATACGCAATGTACGTTCCTAATTCTTCTCTTGAAATTTCTTTTAAATCTTTTCCAAAGATAGATATTTTCCCACTATAATTGTGTAATAATCTTAAAAATATTTTTATTAATGAAGATTTTCCACAACCTGAAGAACCTACAATTCCAATTTTTTGTCCTGACTTAATTTTTAAAGATATATTATCTAAAATTTTGTCAGTTGTGTTTGGATATGTGAAAGATAAATTTTTAATTTCAATAGTTGAATTTTCAATTTTATTTATATTAGATTTTGTTTCAAATGATTTGTCCTCAGGTTGATTTCTTAAGTCAACTAAATCTTGAACTTTTATTGAATTCTCGTGTGCTTGGTCTAAAATTCTGTGCATGTCACGTAATGGACCTAAGATACTCATAAAAAGAATTGAATACATTAAGATATCTCCTTTAGATATAATTCCTTGAATTGCAAAGTAAATAGAGATTGCAACAACTAACACATAAAAAAATGCTTCGTTAAGATATTTTATCGCATCATAAAAAGCCATCCAAATATGATGTTTAATTTCTATTTTTCTTAAAGTTTCTGCTTTTGTTTCAATTTTTTCAACTTCGTGTTCAATTGTGTTTGAAACTCTAATTGTTTCAAGTCCAGAAATCATTTCAACTACTTTCCCATCTATATCTTCTTTTCCTCTTAATAATTGAATTCTGATTCCTTTTTGAGAAGATATTTGTTTAATTATAATAAATAATCCACATGGAATTACAAGTATCATAATAGTTGCTAATAATGGTCCTTTATAGAATGCTATAGCTATTGCTGCGAGTGCTGAGAAAAAAATAGGAAAAAATTCTAAAAATCCTAATTTTACTAATTTTACTAAACCTTGAATTGACCTAAATATTCTTCCGTGAAGTGAACCGATTTGATGATTTGAAATAAATCCATTTATATCAGTT
This sequence comes from Nanoarchaeales archaeon, assembly GCA_013215525.1. GTDB lineage: Archaea > Nanobdellota > Nanobdellia > Woesearchaeales > UBA583 > UBA583. The sequence goes on from JABSQY010000046.1 coordinate 6,625, forward strand.
TTAAGAATATGTCTGATTATTGATACAGTTTGTTTTTTCTCAATTTGTGTGGCAGTATTTTCAACAAGATATTTTCTAATTACTGTGAAAAACTCTTTAAATAATAATAAGACTATAATTAAAATTAATGAAGGAATTGCAACTGAAAAAGTTGGATTTTCTGAGGTGAATAAAATATCTAGAAAATCTCCTAAGATTACTGCTGGATAATTTGTTAAAAATCCAGTTACAAACATTAAAATTGTTGCAATAATAAGACTTACTTTTTCTTTTTTTTCTAATTGAGTTGATACTCTAGAAAAACCAGTTAAAATTTCTTTAAACTCTTTAAACATAATAATATATAGAATTAAATCTTTATAATCTTTTCTTAAAAAAAATTATTTTATTCACCAATTAATTCCACAGCATAATCATACTTAAATTCTTCAAGTACATTTAATACATCAAATTCTTTAATTATAGTTTGAAATTCTGATTTGAATTTCTGTAATTCTTCATTTAAATCTTCTAAATCTTTTGATGCAAATCCTACAATAAAATCATATTTTCCTAAAGTTTTTCCACCATAAATAATATATTTATTTTCAACAATATATTTTCTTAATTCATCTTCCCTGTCTTGCGTAAAGTTTACTAAGTTTAAATAGATTGCAGTATATAATGGAAATCCTATTTTTTGTGGATTTGTAATTATCCCATAAGAAAAAATTTCTTCTTTTTCCATTTTTGCTAATCTATATCTTATTGTATCTAAAGGAATTCTTGTTTTTCTTGAAATGTCTGCTAAAGACATTCTACAATTTTCATTTAAACACATCAAGATTGCTTTATCTTTACTATCTAATTTAATATTTGACTTTGAAGTGATTTGACCAAATTTTACCATAATATTAGTAATTATCTGAACTATTTAAACTTTCGTTAGATAATCATGGTAAAAACTTATTGAAAGTTTTAAATAAAATTGTATGTATGTAATTACTATGCCACCAAGCGGATTTAATAAATGTGCAATCAATGGATTGCTAGAATTTGTAAAAGCAAATTATGAAAGTGTTGCAGATAAATATTCACATGAATCAATGTCTGAAAGAGATTTTTTAAATAAAATATCTTATGAATTAGAAAAAAATGTTCGTTTAAAAATATCTGAAAACTTTGAAAATACTGATAAAATGAAAAAAGGTATAGATGGTTTAGCAATTTTTATTAGTGAGTGTTTTAGAGATTTAGCTAAAGAGATTGACGATGGGAAAGATAAATATAATCGTCCAGTTATCGATGGAAAAGCAATTGATAAAGAACTTAACCAGATAGGTGACTATTTAGATAAGTTTAGAATATAATTATTTTATAATTATTATTTAAATATATATTTTTAAGAATAAAAAAAAATTATTAATTTAATTTTGACAAAGTCAAGATTACATAAGTCCAGTATCCATCTTATTTCTATTTCTTTCAAGAAATCCATAAAATGATTTGTGAGATGAACCACTAATTAACATATCTAATGCTTCGTGAACAAGCATAATATTTTCATAAGGTCCAATTGTTGATACAATTGAATCGTTAACTGCAACAGAACATTTAGTAATTTCTTCAATTAATCTTCTTGTTCCACCTTCTTTTCCTATAATTCTTCCCATTACAATTTTTAATCTTTTATGGTCTTTAACTTGCGTCTTTACATCAATAGAATCTAATACAAAATTTTCATCTCGTAATTCTAGTGCTGCTGTTGGTGAGTGTCCATAATTGATTGCGTGAATTACATTTGATAATACATAATTATCAACTGCTTCTCCATCTTCTACAACAACTTCACCAGTATTTGAGTTAATATCTAATTTACATTTAAATACTTCTTCAAACTGCTTTTTTTGACTTCCTTGTTTTCCAATGAAAACTGGAATTCTATCTTTTTCTAAATAATATCTGTCTGTTCCTAACATGTCGCTCATTTTTATTTTGGGTGTGATCGTTAATTTCTAAGAATTAATCTTTATCATAGTAATAAAAAAGATAAAATCGTTTAAAAACTTGTTTATGAATTTTTTCGTAGAAAATAGTACAACTATAGGCATTTCAAATGTTTTATTTAGAAAAAAAATAATAATTTTTCAATGAAAAATTATCTTTGTAAATGTTCAATAGTAATGTCAGTTGAAATTCTATCAAAGTACTCGTAATCTAAAGTAATTTTAATTGGCTTTTCGAATTCTTCTAATCCACTTGTATCTTGACTACAAATAACAGTTGCTCTATTATCATATAATGTTACACTATTATCATTTCCACAATCTAATCCATTGATTCCTGTAGTTACATCAAATATAACTTTGTTTTGTCTTGCTCTTGAGTTTGATGATGTAGGTAATTCTCCATGAATTTTACAATTAGGTCCGATTGAACCTGATTCATATAATGTTGAAGTTGCCTGTTTAGGATTGTGTACAATATCAAATTGGAAAGTAATTTTACTTGCCCCTGAAGGGTATTGTTTAACATTTTCAACAGATAATGGACCACCAGAACTTGCAACATTCCTGTTACCTTCTAAGTCACAAATTTTTAAATCTTCATCAACATATGAAGAAGTATCTCCACTAACACATAAGTTAGTTGATGCTCTTGTTTGATAAGGATAACAAATATTTGCAATTAATCTTTCAGTTGTACTTCCTAAAACTTCACCAGAATATTTTAAGTTTGAAAAGATTACATATTGAAATCTACCATCAAGTGTGTTTGAACCTTGTACTTTATATCCATCTAATTGAGGAATAAATTTTGATGATTCAACTAAGTTATATACAGATTTATCAATTCCTGCTAAAGATACATATCCTGTATTTTCTGCAATGTCTGCTTCACCTTCATTTTTAATTAATAATCTAACTGCAAATGTTTCCATACCTTGATCTCTGATTTTTTCAGGTGGTGCACTTTTCTCAAAAGAAAATGATAAAGCGTCTGAACCTCCATTAAATGAAGAAGATGGATTAAATCCACTTGAACTTCCAGATGTTGAACTTGAACTTCCACCAGATGAACATCCAGCAAGTAATAACATACTTGCCGCAATTGTAACTGTACTAATTTTTTTTAAATTTAATTTTAATTTCATTTTAATCATCCTTTCCTATATAGAAAATAAATAAACCAAATACTATCAGAATATATAGTAATGGGTCTGTAAAGAATTCAGAGATTCCTCCACCAGTTCCACCAAATCCATCCCATCCAAATCCTCTTGCGAAATAGTAAATTACAACTAGTAATCCTACTGCTCCAAGGATTAAACGTATGGTTTTCTGATCTTTTTCATCATCACCAAGAATTTTCATCAAGTCTACTCCAAGCATTGCTGCTACTAGATATAGAGCTAAAATCCCTATTGAGAATGCCGTAACTCCTGGAAATAATGACATCATTAAATCTCCTATACTACAATCACCATTTATAGCGTGACCTCCACCATAAATCCCACAATAACTCTCATTAGAGATAGGGAATGCTATAGCGAAAAGAGAAAACACTAATGCGATTATTACTTTTGCTGATTTTTTATCCTCAAATAATTTTACATTTTTAAGTGCTGCAAATATTACAGTGTAAATTATTAAAAAAGGAAAAACATATGCAAACCAATCATTTGTTTCAAGAGTACTAAGAAATCCGTAGAAATCTAAGTCACTTAACCAATTACTTATTGAAGCCATATAACAAAAATAGTAAAATTTAAATTTATAAAACTTTGTTAACTATATAAATGGTTACAAGTTAACAAAGGATTATAAAAAATGATGAGTTTTCTTGACTTTGGTATCACTTTATAAAATTAAAACCTAATAAAATGACAAATAAAGACATATTTAGTACAAATTATTATAATATAGATTTAGAAAAAATAATTACTTTTCCCAAGATTCACCAGGATGTTTTTTCTCCCATTTTTTTTTATTTGATTCAAATCCAGAGGAAGAAATATCTTGTAACCTTGAATCATAATCTGGTAATAATTTGCCATTATTTCTTTCTTTATATCCTTCAAGAGTTTCATTTTGTTCATTTAAATCTCTTTGTAGTATTTTCTTTTCCTCACCATCAGAGTTTACCCAAGTTAACATTAAAGTAAATACTATTATTACAAAAGTTATAGGGTCTATGAAATAATTTAATATAAAAGTATCACCACCATCCACTATAAAATTTAAAGTTACAATAAATAAAATAAATGCGTATCCTGCCATATGTATTATTAAAAATACAATTGCTAATATCATAAATATTACAGCAATTATTACACTTATTATTCCAGAACCATCAAATGGATTATAGTCCCATGCGCCAAATGCAAGTCCAACATAAAATATTACAAGACCAAGCGCAATCCCTGCAACAGTTAATGCTCCGAATGCTGATGTTTTTTTATCAAAAGCTCCTCTGAAAAAATCTTTCCCAATCATTGCTCCAACTACATATAATCCAAGTATAACTATTGTTATTGAAGATATATTTGGAAACATTAATCCCATTAGTACTCCTATTGTATAACCAGATGGAAGAGGATAATAAACTGCAAATAATGACATAGAAACACTTACTACAAAGACTGATGCTTTGTTTAGAATTGTACCATGTCTAAATAAAGATACTTTTTTAGAACCTAGCACTGTATAGAATAAAGCATACACTAAAAGAAAAGGAAATACGAAATCATAATAATTTCCATTTAATAAATCTATCAAAAGGTCTTTTGGAGAAAAGTTCGATAGCCAATCAGTTATGCTTACCATAGTAAAAATACATCTTGATAATATATAAAGATTTGTTATATTTTAAGTGAATTATAAACATTTTGTTTTTTCTGTCTCACTGTGTGGAGTTTCCATATTGTGCCAATAGCACTAAAATTAAGACACTATCCAATATAGCGATGCTATAAATTGGGCGTCTGAATTTCAGCACTCTTGACAAAATATGAAAACGAAGTTTTAATTGAAATGAAAATTGGCTTCGCTGATGTTCATGATATCTCGTTTTTGTTTATTAGTGGAAAAGAAGAAAGTAAAAATTAAAAAGTATAAGAATTTAGTTATTGTATTATGTAATATTTAAAAATATAATTTTAGAAATAAGTGTGAAATTTGTGTTGTATTAAAATAAATAGAAATAACTTAAAATTATTTCTTCTTTTTCGCCGCTTGTTTAGCAGGTTTCTTTTTCATTAGATTATCTTCAATGTCGTGAAGAATTCTATCTTCTTGCATTAAAGTTTTTCTAACTAATTTCTCAATGTTTGTATCGATACTTTTAATGTATCTTTGTGTTGAGATCACTTGTTTCAATGAGTAAATTAAAACTAACATCATTGCTAAAATCGTCCAAAACATTACGTATAGTAAAAAACTTGTACTTTGTTCCATAACAAGTTTTGAATTTTAACTATTTAAAGGATTTGTTATAATCATATAGAGATAAAAGATAATAAATTACAAACATTTAAAATATAAAATCAATAAATATTATTATTGATGGCCTCATAGTCTAGTCTGGATATGACATCACCCTCCTAAGGTGAGGATCGGGAGTTCGAATCTCCCTGGGGTCGCTTTTTTAATTAAAAAAATTAACTGGACAATAATTCTGATAAATAATATTTAATAATGAAATACTATCTAAATTATTCATAGATAAGATTTGATTTTTTAAACCTTGTAAAATACTATTAAAATCAGTATTGTTATTTGCAACAATTAAACACATATAAGACTGATTCCCAGCATTTTGTTCTGCAAAGATAATACTTTCATTTTCATTTAATATATTTTTAACAATATTTTCTTTATCTTTATTTAAATCAATATTAAAGAAAATATAATAAAATTGTTTTTCAAGTTTACATATATTAATTACAGCAATATAATTTAAGATAATATCTTTCTCTTTAAGATTCTTTAATCTATATATGATTGCTGGACTAGATAAATTTAATTTGTTTGCTAAGTCAACGGTTGAAATATTTGCATTTTCCCCTAGATATGATAATATTTTTTTATCGATTTTATCCAATGAATAAGAAGTTAAATTTGTGTTTTTAACTTGTTTGTATTCTTTTCTTTTTCCAAATAAGATTTCATACTCATGTTTTATTTCATAAAGACGAGTAATTAATTCCTTTTTTTCTATAAAGTCTGAAAAGTTGGAATTTAAACTATCAAAATAATTTTTTAAATCATTTGAATCTTTAATAATAAAACTAATTAACAAATCATAACCTCCAGATAATTTAG
>JABSQY010000047.1 GCA_013215525.1 Nanoarchaeales archaeon
ATGTAAATAAATATAAATTTGATTAAAACTTAATTGAAATAAAATATAAACAGATTTTTCATCGTAGAAAAATAAAAGTCTTCGAAAGCCTTCATCCATAGAAACTAACTAAAGATTTTTTGGTGAGACTTTTTTTACTAATTTTAGGGGGAAAGGTGAGAGTGCCTCAAGATGGCACTCGACCCGAAGTTTTGACAAATTTTTAATTTGACAAAATCTTAGAAATTTCTTAAATTTCTTGACGTTAAGAAATTAGTCAGAAAAAAAGATCATTCCGTAATTTTCAAAATCATCTTCTTCTCTTTAGCTATTACAACTAAATTATCACGAAACTTATCAAATAATCTTTGAGCACTCTTCATATCATCATGAGTAATTGTAATTGTAAACTCTCCAGCAGCTGTATAAATTACTGAAATTTTTTCATAATTTAAAGGTTTTAAGGAGTTTCCAATTGCATCTTTAATGATATTAACACCTTCTGAATCAGTACACTTTAAAGAAAAAGTTTCTTTAAATAAAACTTCATCTGGTTTAATTCTCTCATTAATAATCTTTAAAAAAGCATCTTTTGTCTTTTGATCAATTTTTGTAAACATATCTAATTTTGAATTATCAATCATAACATCATACAAAGCATCGTACACAGTTTCATACTCTTCAAAAATAGGTTCATAAGTATTCTCAAATAAAGTATCTTTAGCTTTCTCTAACTCTTTATCAGACATAGAATCTTTACCTGGATTTAATTCTTTAACAACATCTAAATAAATTCTTTCAGAATATTCTTCTTTCTTAATAGACTCTTGTTTATCCTTCATAACAATGATAGGTACACGTCTTAAAGAAACATCAATACGATTTAAACGAGGATCTACACGTAAAACCTTACACACAATCACTTTGTTTTCAACAACATGATCACGTAAATTTCTAATTCTTCCTGGAGCAATCTCTGAGATTGTTAAAACTCCTTCTTTCTCATACTCTAATAATTGAACGAAAGTTGAGTTACCATAAATCTTAGTAACCTCACATAAAACAATTTCATTCACTTCTGGAAAACCATCTTTTGTATATAACATAATAAAAGTAAGATTTAGTTATTTATAAAGTGATTTATTTATCTAAAATAACTCTACTAATAAATCTTTTAAAATTTGGAATTAATGTAATTACTGAACTACTAACAATCATGAAAATTGAACTTAAAACTTGTAATTCTATTAAATTATTAACATTTGAATAAAAAAATGTTGACATCCCAAAAACAATTGCAACAAGTATCCCATAAAACATCCAATTAGAATCTATATCATCAATATATACAGACATAATAGTAGGAATAGAGACGCAAGGAACAATCGAAATTGCTAAAAACCATAAATGTTGTAAACTAATACTTTCAACTAAGTATGCAAGATATACAAACAATAAACCAATTAAAGTAATTCCAATCATAGAATATCTAATTTTTTTAATAACATTTTCTTTTTCATCTACATTTAAAACATCTGTAACAAATAAAGAGCTTCCAGCAGAAATTCCTGAATCTATCGTTGAACTTAATCCTGAAATCATCATAAAACAAAATAAAATAACAAATCCAACTGGTAAAAATTCAGAAATTGTAACAATACCAATAAGTGCAGAATCAAAACTTCCAATATCAATACCAAAATTTGGATTTGCACCAATAAAACCTAATAAAGATAACGCTAAAGGAATAATTGCGAATAAAAAACCTCCAAAAATAAATGCTTTCTTTAAATCTTCTTTTTTAATTGCAAAAACTCTTTGCCAATATTGTTGATCAACAATTGTCCCTGAAATTAATCCAATAGAATTAATAATTCCTAAAGTAAACATTATACTTGGATCAAAAATATTTGTAAACTGACCTGAAACTCCACCTAATCCCGCTGAAATTGAATTCATAAATCCACCGGCATTATAAATTACTAAAGGTATAATAATTAAAATTCCACTTAAAATTACAATAATTTGAATTAAATCAGTAACAATAGATGCTTTTAGTCCTGAAATTAAAGTATAAGATAATGCAATCAAAGCAAGAATTGGAAATAAATAAACCATTTTTATTCCTGTTAATAAGAATATAACCAAACTTCCAGCAAAAAGGTTAAACGTGATTGCAATAATTTGATTAAAAACAAACGGAATTAGATATAATTTATGTAATTTAGTATTTTGAAATTTTTCTTTAATAAATTGAGGTAAAGTGTAACCTTTCGGAAATTTTTCTTTAATTTTTGGAGCCCAAATTGCAAAAAGTGCTAAAGCTAAAAAATTTGGAAAAATGAACCAAAAAGCGCCAGCAATCCCTTTTGTATATGCCATCTGAGTCGACACAAACAAAGCTCCAGCCCAAAGCCATGATGCTGCAATACTTGGACCTCCAAGTAACCAACTAATTTTTCTATCTGCAACTAAAAAACCTTCTTTAGTCTCATCTCCTTTCTTTGTAAAATAAGTTGTAACTACAATCATAAACAATCCAAACAGTAACAAAAATAAATATCCAAGCTCTTTATCAATAAATGCCATAATAAAAATAATTTAAGTTTTTATTTAAATTCTCGAGGAGGTAATTACCACCCCAGAACAAAAGTTTATATAATTCAAAAATTATAATAAAATATGTTTCAAGAAATTTTAATACAAATTGGTCTTACATTAAATGAATCAAAAGTATATGAAGCTTTACTAAATTTAGGTGAAGTAAATGTTAGTAAAATATCAATAAAATCAAAAGTACATAGAAGAAATGTATATGATGCGCTAAACACACTAGTTGATAAAGGTTTAGCATCAGAAACCTTTACAAAAAAAGAAAAATTATTTCGTGGGATTGACCCTCAAAAGCTTAAAGATTTAATTAAAGAAAAAGAAACTGCATTAGATTCATACCTTCCAGCAATGAAAATACTACACGAATCAACTGAAATTAACGCGGAAGCTTATTTTTTTAAAGGTACAGAAGGATTTAAAAATTATCTACAATTAATTTTAAAAGAGAAAAAAACTGTACATTTTATTGGTGCAAAAGCATTTTGGCTAGACCCAAGACTAAAATATGTACTTAAAAATTTTGAAAAAGAAAGAAAAGAATTGGGAATTGAATTTAAACATATTTTTGATTATGAAGTTAAAACGCAAAAACCAGAAATATTAAAAATTGTTGGAAAACCATACAAATTTCTTCCACAAAAATATTCTTCTCAAACAGCAGTAGATATTTTTGGAGATTATGTTGTAACTTTTGTAGGAGTAGGAGTTGGAGAACTTCAACAAGAACCACTACAATTCGTCTTAAAAAGTAAAGAATTAGCAAACGGATATAGAAAATTTTTTCAATTTATGTGGGATCATTGTAAAGATGAATAATTATTATAACAAAATAAGTAAATAATTTATTTAAAACTAATTCCATCAATCACATGTTTATCTGATGCTCTAAATTTATTCTTATTAATAACATCACCAAGTAAAGTATTACTTTTTGAACTCATTTGAGAAGATAAATTAAATAAAGTACTTATTTTCTTTAATTGACTAGAAGTTTTAATCTGATTCACATTTGATATTGCAAAATTAAGTAAAACATCAACTTTATACTTTTGACAAAACTTAATATTTTGAGAAATACGTCCAAACTCTTTAGCAATATTTTTATTTTGACCTAAAACAAAATTTAAACTAAAAAACATTCCAATATCTCTCTCATTTGCTAAATTACACAAAACATGATTAATACCTGAATTTTGATGATGAATAAAATCCATTTTATTACGAAAAATTACATTATGTGGGTCACGTAAAAAATCAATAAGTGTATCTTCTAAAAAAAATCTATTAATCTTATTTAAACCACCAAGACCAATCACAATATCAAATTCAGACCGTAAAGAATTAACAGTTCCGACAGTAGAATTCTCCATTTTATCAATTTGAACTTGAATCGCAGAACATTTAGGATTAATTCGTTTTTTTAACTCTCGAATTTTTTCTAATTGACTAATAATCTCTAATTTCCCAGATAATCTTAATTTAAAGATTGTAACTGGAATAAAATTTAATAAAGATAACTCTTTACAAACATCTTCATAATTCTTATTATACTCAACTAAAACGTGCATTATAATATTATTATCCAACCAACATTTATAAAAGTATTTTAATTAATATTAATTACCATCTCAGGGATTCGTTACCCCTATTTGGCTACGCCCACCACGAGGATTCGTGTATGAGTATTAGACATTGTCTAGCTATGACTGCATGGGTTAGTGCGAGTGGGCATCAATTATAATTTATTATAATAAACAAAAATAAATTTGATGCCAAATAAATCAAAATTCTAAAAAAATAATTCTAAAACATTAAATAATAAATATACTATAATTATTCTATGAAAGACCAAACTAAATCAAATAACCAAATATACAGACTAATTCCATTTGAAGAATATGAACCAAATTTAAGATTAGCACTAAATAAAATAGCTTTAGAATCTGTTGTAAATGGTGAAGACCCAATAATATCATTAAGTGGGTGGAAACCTAGTTGTATAAATATTGGATACACACAAAAAATTAATAATGTATTAAATATTGAAGAAATTAAAAAACAAAATATTCAAATTGTAAGGCGAGAATCTGCTGGCGGAGCAATGTATCTAGGAGAAAAAAATGATATTTGTTGGGGAATTATTGAAAAAAATCAAAACAAAGAAGAAAATGTAAATTTAACAAATATCTACAAACAAACTTGTCAAATAATAATTAACGCACTTTCTGAGATGAATATAAAATCTAAACACAAAATAATTAATGATGTAATATTAGAAAATGGAAATGGTAAAATTTCTGGTTCAGCAATAAAACAAATTAAAAATATAACATATATACACGGAACTTTATTATATAAAATAAATAAAGAAATATTAAATAAAATATTAAAACCTGAATGTGACCATCAAAAAAAAGAAAAAATAAAAGAATCTAATAAAAAACTTTCATCAATTTCGCTAGAATCAAACACAACCTTCGAAAACGCCATAAAAATTCTAGAAAAATACCTTACAACTGGAAAAAAGTATTACATAAAGCCATGGACAAAACAAGAAATAGAAAAAGCAGAAATTTTAGCAAAACAATATTCATCAAAAGAATGGATAAATAAGTTTTAAATTATTAAAATAAAAAAAATTATTTTTTATTTTTTATTTCGAGAAATTTCATCATAAATTTTCTGTAAATCACAAGATAAATTTTCATCTCTTAAAACTTCAAAAGGAAAAATTTTCTCAAAAGATTTAATAAAGCTTTCATCAAATAAATCTACTTCTAATTGAGTTTGTAATAAATCTTCTAAACAACCAACACTAATATTTTTATCTTGAATTCCGCACGGATTAATTAAATTAAAATGTTCTAAACCTTTTTTTGTTAAATAAAAATTAACTCCAAATCTTGTAACAATTTTAGAAACTAAATTTTGCTTTTCACAACTTCCTTTGATACCTAAAGACCCCAATTTAAATTTTTTATCCCCATGCTGATAAAATAAATCTGTTTGTGATTCTGTTAGTATTTTTTCTTTATCAATTAAAGAATTCTCACAAGGTAAATTTTTTGATAAATCAACAATAGTATCTAATAATTTATGACCAAATTCAAAAATAGGATTTGGAATTTTCTTTGAACTTCCAATTCCAATATTAAAAAAATAAGTTCTCTGTCCTGGCCCTAAATAAGTAGTACCACCAGGTCTGCTAGATTTAATATAATTTAAATTTAAAGTTTCAACATCAAATAAATTAAAATTATCTCTAAAAGAATTAATTTTTTTATTTCCTCCAAACGAAATAGTTGGACTTAAATTAAATCCATAAATAATATTCTTATTTTGTTTTAAAGTATATTCTGAAACAATTTTTTCTTGAAAATCAACTAAAAAATTAACATCTAAATCTCCAATTAAATTAACAAAATAAACAGTAGGTTTCATAATAAAAATAACAACAAAATTCTTTAAATAATTATGTATAATTTACTCAAAAAAACACAACATATATTCATCTAAAAAAAAAGTTAATAAATACTATAATATCAAAAACTATAAAAAACACATGGCTCAAGAACAAGTTGGACAATTTGGAATTAATCACGTATCCATTCTAGACAAAGATGGAAACGTTGACGAGAAATTAGCATCCGGATTTACAAAAGAACAAATATCTGAAATGTATTATTATTTAAATTTGTTAAGAAAATTTGATGAAAAATTATTTAATCTACAACGTAGTGGAAAAATCGGAACATACGCTCAAACAAGAGGACAAGAAGCAAGTGAAATTGGAAGTGGATTAGCACTAAAAGAAAACGATTGGTTTGTACCAAGTTTTCGTGAATTAGGAATTTATTTAACAAGAGGAACTCCTAAAAATTTATTAGTTCAAGCATGGAATGGAGATACAAGAGCATTAGGAAATCCAAACCACACCCACAACTTATCATTATCAATTCCAATCGCATCACAATGTGTACACGCAACTGGAATCGCTTGGGCATCTAAAATTAAAAAAGAAAAAGATGTAACAATTGTATATTTTGGAGAAGGAGCAACTTCCGAAGGAGACTTTCACGAAGCAATGAATTTTGCAGCAGTATTTAATTTACCAATTGTATTTTTCTGTCAAAGAAATGGGTGGAGTATTTCAACACCTACAAATAAAGAAATGAAAACTGAAACAATTGCTCAAAAAGCAATTGCCTACGGCTTTAAAGGAATTCAAGTTGATGGGAATGATGTACTTGCAGTAAACAAAGTAACTTCTCAAGCAATCGAAAAAGCAAGAAGTGGAGATGGTCCAACATTAATTGAATCAATCACATATAGAATGGGAGATCACACAACATCTGATGACTCATTAAAATATAGAAGTCAAGAAGAAATTAATGAATGGAAATTAAAAGATCCTGTTGTAAGATTTGAAAAATATGTAACTAAGAATAATATATTAAGTGAAGAAGAAAAAAACAATATGCATCAAACAATTGAAAAAGAAATTAATGAAGCTGTAGAACAAGGACTTGGAGTAGAAAAACCAGACCCAGCACAAATGTTTGAAGATGTATTTGCAAAAATGCCAGAAATGTTACAAGAACAAAAAGAAGAGTTATTAGCTGAATTAGAAATTATAAAAAACCAAGAGGAGGAGGAATAAAAAAATGGTAAAAATGCATATGGTATCTGCACTAAATAGTGCGCTAAATATCGCAATGAAAGAAAATGACAATGTAGTTATTTTAGGTGAAGATGTAGGAGTTGATGGTGGAGTTTTCAGAGTTACAGAAAATTTACAAGAAACATACGGTGAAGAAAGAGTAATTGATACTCCACTAGCAGAAGCTGGAATTGTTGGATGTTCAATTGGAATGAGTTTAAATGGATTAAAACCAATCGCTGAAATTCAATTTAGTGGATTTAGTTATCAAGCATTCCATCACATCAAACAACACATGGCAAGAATTCGTCAAAGAACAAACAACACAATGTCATGTCCAATGGTTTTAAGAGCTCCATGTTCTGGTGGAATCAGAGCATTAGAACATCACTCTGAAAGTCCTGAATCTTTCTTTATACATTGTCAAGGGATTAGAGTAATAATGCCTGCTGGACCTTATGATGCAAAAGGATTAATGCTTGCAGCAATTAAATCTGAAGACCCAGTAATTTTTTTAGAACCTAAAAAGATATATCGTTCATTTAAAGAAGATGTTCCTGAAGAAGGATACGAAATTGAATTAGACAAAGCAAATGTTCGTAAAGAAGGAAATGATTTAACAATGATTTCTTGGGGAGCAATGACAAGATTATGTGAAGAAACAATTGAAGAATTGGAAAAAGATAATATCTCAGTTGAACATATTGATTTACGTACACTTTGGCCACTTGACATAAAAACTTTAGTTGAATCTGTAAATAAAACTAAAAAATGTATTATTGTTCAAGAAGCGACACGTACATGTTCATTAAGTTCAGAGATTTCAGCACAAATTAATGAGAGATGTGTATTAAACTTAGAAGCACCAATTCAAAGAGTAACTTCTTGGGATTTACCATTTCCACAATTCGCATTAGAAAATTATTTTCTACCAAATAAAACAAGAATTAAAAATGCTGTAAAGAAGGTATTGGAGTTTTAAAAAAGACAAATGAGCGACACAGTTTATGAGTTTAAATTTCCAGATGTTGGTGAAGGATTAACAGAAGGTAAATTAATAGAATGGAAAGTAGGTATTGGAGATAATATTAAAACAGACCAGCCGCTATGTTCAGTAGAAACTGATAAAGCAGTAGTAGATATTCCAAGTCCTGTAACTGGAAAAGTAATTGAATTATTAAATAAAGTTGATGATACATTAATTGTAGGAAATGTAATAATTACAATTGATATTGGAAACGATGAAAAAACAATTCCAGACACAAACGAAGAACACGAAAAACAAAAAATTGAACAAAAAAATCCAAATGAAAAAGAAATTTCAAATGGAGAAAAATCGTACAAAATGGAAGGTCTTCAAGAAATGGGAAATTCTAAAAAAGAAGAAACTAAAGAAGATGAAAATAAAAGTTTAGTTCAAGAAGAGATTACAGAAAATAAGGAAGTTCCAAAAGAACAATCCGCGCCTGCGCAAGTAGAAACTAAAGATTCAGAAAATAATACTAATAATATTAAAGCAATGTTAAGTGTTAGAAAATATGCAAAAGAAAATAATATTGATTTAAATAATATTAAAGCAACAGGGAATCACGGACAAATTTTAATGGGAGATTTAGGAAATGTTCCTAAACAAACACAAGATACAAAATCTGAAGAAACTGAAACTATTAAAGAAGAAGTAAAAGAAAATGTAGAAGTTCCACAAGAAGAATCTAAGGTAGAAGAAAACAAAGAAGAAGAAGAACCACCACAAAAAACAGAAGTTCCAAAAGAAACTTCAAATGTAGATGAGTCAGATTATAAAAATGATTTAGAACATTATCAAGATGCAGTTAGAAATATTGTATCATCTCCAAGTGTACGTGAAGCGGCACTTAAGAAAGGAATTGATATAAGTAAGATAAAAGGAAGTGGTGAAAATGGAAGAATTGAACTAAAAGATTTAGAAACATCATCTTCAAATGAGCCAGAAAAAGAAGAAAATATTTCAGAAGAGTCTAACAAAGTTGAAGACATTGAAGAAGTAAAAGAGCAACCTGTACAAGAAACAGAAGTTAAAGTAGAAGAAGAAATCAAAGAAGACTCTAAAACTGAAAAAGATGATGTAACTTCAAAAACATCTGAGAAAACAAATATAGATGATCATCATTTAAATCAAACAAAAGAATCTTTAACATTACCTAGAGACATTCCAATGCCATACGATTCAATCAGACAAATCATTGCTGAAAAAATGGTAGACAGTTTACAAAAAACTGCGCAACTTACAATATTTAATAAAATTTGTATTGATAACTTAGTAGAATTTAGAAAAAAAGAAAAAGAAATTCTAAAAGAACATGGTGTAAAATTAACATATTTACCTTTTTTCATAAAAGCGTTTATCGCAGCAGCAAAAGAGTTCCCAACATTTAATGCAATCTCAACTGAAAATTCAACAATAATTAAATCTGATTTTAATATTGGAATTGCAATGGATACGCCACGTGGATTATTAGTTCCAAACGTATTTAACGCGCAAACAAAATCAATTGTACAAATTGCAAAAGACATTATGACTTTAGTAGATAAAGGAAATAATTCTAAAATTACAAGTGAAGACATGTCAAATGGAACATTTACAATCACATCACTTGGAGCAAAAGGTGGACAATTCTTTACGCCTATCTTAAATTATCCACAAACTGCAATCTTGGGAATTGGTGAAATATCAAAACAACCAGTTGTTAAAAATGATGAAATTGTAATCGGAAACGTACTACACTTATCTTTAACATTTGATCACAGAGCAGTTGATGGCGCAGAAGCTTCTAAATTTTTTAACAAAATTTGTGAGTTACTTAAAGATGTAGATTCTTTATTAATGGAGGCTTAAAAAATGATAAATAAATTTATACAAACAAATAATAATAAAATTAATCGAGGTAATAAACAATGGTAGTAGGAAGTTTAACTGTTGAATGTGATGTTGTAGTAATCGGGTCAGGACCAGGTGGATACATTGCAGCAATCAGAGCAGCACAATTTGGAAAAGATGTAATTGTTATTGAAAAAGAGAAAAAAGTAGGGGGTGTTTGTTTAAATAAAGGTTGTATTCCAACAAAAGCAATAATTACATCATCTAATTATTATAATATATTATCTCAACTAGAACATATGGGAATCTCTGCAAAAGATGTTAATGTAGATATTGATAAAATGCGTGAATGGAAAGATAATATTGTATCTAAATTAGAATTAGGAATTCGTGGATTATTTAAAAAATATGGAATTGAATTAATTCAAGGAAACGCATCTTTTAAAACTAAACATGAACTAAATGTTTTCGGACAATCTGATGTAAACACAATTAAATTTAAAAATGCGATAATCGCGACAGGTTCATTACCTATAAAAATTCCAAATGTTGAATTTGATAATAATAAAATCATAACCTCAGATGAAGTATTCAAATTAGAAAACATTCCTAAAAAAATTGTAATAATTGGTGGTGGATATATTGGAACTGAAATGGGAACTGTATATGGTAAACTAGGTTCAGAAGTACACATCCTTGAAGGTGGAAGTAGGCTTATCTCAATTTTAGATTCTGAAATTGTAGAAGTTATGGCAAAAGAAATTTCTAAATTTAATGTAACTTCTCACTTTAATTCATTAGCAAAATCAGCAAAAATACAAGGTGATAAAGTAGTTATAGAATACTCTGAACACGGTTCAGACCAAACAATTGAATGTGATAAACTATTAGTTGTAGTTGGAAGAAAACCAAATTCAGGTGATTTAAATTTAGATAAGGTAGGAATTGAACTAACTCCAAAAGGATTTATTAATGTAGATACTCAAATGAGAACAAATCTAGAACACATATATGCAATTGGAGATGTTGTACCTGGACCAATGCTTGCACACAAAGCAACACGTGAAGCAAAAATTGCCGCGGAAAACGCATGTGGAGAAAATTCTTTTATGACAAATAAAGTAATTCCAAGTGTTGTATACAACGACCCAGAAATTGCATCAGTTGGATTAACTAAAGATGAAGCTGAAGATAAAGGATATGAAGTAATTTGTGAAAAATTTCCATATTCTGCTCTTGGGCGTGCACAAATGTTTGAGAAAACATCTGGATTTGTAAAAATAATTGCAGATAAAAAGACAAAACTAATATTAGGAGTTCATATGGTAGGTCCTCACGTATCTGAAAACATAGCAGAAGCAACCTTAGCAATAGAAATGAGTGCAACACTAGATGATGTAGCAAATATAATCCATCCTCATCCAACAGTATCTGAAGGAATCGGGGAAGCATCTGAATTAGCACTCGGTAAATCTGTAAATATATATAGAGAACCTAAACACGATTAGTGTTTAGTTCTATGTACTCTAAAAATTAATATTTAATTTTTAATGTGTTGTGAGCCAAAATCTCGCGATGCGCCATAAATAATATTTATTAAAATTTCTATGAAATTTTTACAAAATAATATTTATACTGTACAGAGAACCTAAAAAGAACTAAACATTACTTTTTTTAATAAATTGATTAAAATATATTATTTTAATCTTGCGTAAGCATAAAAGTAACTAAATTTTCTATAAAATCCAATTAATAAGTATATTAACTCTTCGTTTAAATAAATCTTTATAAAATTAAACTAATAAATATAATTATCAGGCCTTGTTCGCATAATCTGGTATTGCGCTGGTTTCGAAAACCAGTTCCTTTGGAACTCTGGGTTCAAATCCCAGGCAAGGCTTTAAAAGGGATTTTTCAAACTCTCTACCAAGAACTTGATACGAATTATTAAACACAGTAAACAAAATCTATATTCTACTAAATATACCTCTAATAACACAAACAACAACCTTTCTACACGAAATTTTCAAGCTAATAATTACTTTATATACTAATTATATTATTTATTCAATTAAAGCTTAAATTTCCTTTAATTGATATTCCACACCACCTCCACTTCCAATGGAAACCTAAAAAAGAAAAAACAGACAAGTAAAAAGCTGTTTAAGACAAAACGTTTAGACAATATCCAAAAGGAGTAAAATTAAACTCTTTTTAGTCTAAGTTAAGTCTTGTTTAAACTTTGTCTAAATTAGACTATTTGTCTAAATGTGTTTAATATTAATTTTTTAAACTATTATATTTGTTTTATATTGTCTAATTGTCTGTATTATGTTTGTTGTCTAGTCTAAATCTAGACTAAACTTATATTTAGACAACTGATAATAATTTAGACAAAAAATTAGAAAAATATGTATTTATAATCTATTCTATTTGAAATGTTATTAAAAATCATCTAAAAATTACCTTAACCAAATGTGCCTAAAGTTCGAGTGGAACTATTACTATTTTTTTAATATATAACTTATATGTTGCAATAGAAAAATATATACTAAAAAATTCTACTGTAACTTATAATAATATTTATGTTAGCTAAAATATTTATCTTAAATAAATTATAATATAAATTAATATGTGATTTTAT
>JABSQY010000048.1 GCA_013215525.1 Nanoarchaeales archaeon
CAATAATAATAATCAGATAATGGTATATAATATATATAGTGGAGGTCTGGGGAATGTCGGTGGCATCCCATTCCAATTTATCATCCTATGTTTATATTTTATTTCCATTCATTATAATTTTATCTTTTGAATCTAATTTGGAACTTAATTTTCAAAATTCACTAATTTTGACTAAAGTATATTATACTATTATGATTTTATATTTATTTTCAACTTTTGCTTCAAATTTAAAGTTTAAATATTTATTTTCGAAAAAAACTTTAAAAAACATATTTTTTAATTTAACATTTTTTTTTTTAATTTTTTTATTTTCAAAAATAAGTTATATGTTAGTTTATGGAGTTTATAACATTGTATTTGTTGGATTTTAAATTCCACACAAATTCAGGAAAATAGAAAATTAATTTTTCAATCGCTACGCTCAATCAAAAAGAATTAATACATTATAAATTTCTCTGATTACGAGAAATTATTTAGATAGAATTTCTATTTTACACAAATCTCCACTTCGCTCAGATTTCTTGAAAATAAAAATATATATAAAACGAACACAACTACTTCTACTATGACAAACCCTCAAGACTTAATTTTAAGAGTCTCTAATTTTGAAAAAGCGTACGGAACAAAAGATTTACTTGATAAAGCAGAACTTTTAATCCACAAAGGTGATAAATTAACTCTACTTGGACAAAACGGTTGCGGTAAAACAACTTTCATTAAATGTATCGCTGGTGAAGATGATTATTATGGTGAATTAGAACTAAATTCAGAATTCAAACTAGCAATCATGGAACAAGAAAAATCCTTTGAACACACTCAAAAAACTTTCTCAGACTACTTAGAAGATAAAAAGAATTCACTTCTTGAAAAACAATCTGTTCTAGAAGAAAAATTCACAGACCCTGCAATTTACGAGGACACAGTAAAATATGAGAAATTACTTGCAGACTGTACAAAGTTACAAATAAGAGCTGAATCAAATATTGATGAAATCAAAATCAAACAAATACTTACTGAATTAGGATTTGAAATGAATGATTACAATAAACCAGTAATATCTTTATCAGGAGGACAAAAAGTTAAACTAAGACTTGCAGAAATCCTAAGCCGTGACGCTGACTTTTTCATATTAGATGAACCAACAAACCACCTAGACTTTAAATCAATTAAATGGTTAGAACAAAAAATCAAGAACACAGACAAAACTTTTCTATTAATCTCTCACGATAGACACTTTGTATCTGTTGTATCAAATAGAATCATTGAAATTGAAAATAAAAAATTTATAAGTTATGATTGTGGATTTAATAACTTTTTAATAAGAAAAAAGAAAAGACACGAAGAAATTAAAAACAAATATACAAGTGTAGAAAGAGAAAAAAAAAGACTTAAAAAATCCGAAGATGAAAAAAGAAAATGGGCACATCTAGTTGGAAGTAAAAAAATGAAAATCCAAGCAGACAACCTTAAACGAAGAGCAGACAACTTAGGAACAATAGATAATCCAGACGATTTCAACGACACATACAAACTACACTTCTACAATGGAGATTTTACAGCAACACAAGTATTCAAAGCGCAAAATTTACACAAAGAATTCCCAACACAAGTAATCTTTGAAGATGTAGACTTTTTAATTGAAAAACAAGAAAAAATAGTTCTATTAGGAAAAAATGGAATTGGAAAATCAACATTACTAAAAATGTTTTATGGACAAGACCAAGACTATGAAGGAAAATTACAAATTAATCCAAACTTAAAAATTGGATACTTAGACCAAGAGTTTGCAGACATGGACAAAAAGCAAACAGTAATGCAATATTTATGGGAAGCTGACCAATCTTTAATGGAACATCACGTTATATCATATCTTGTACAGTTTGGATTTGATTTAACAAGAATTGATAATAAAATTGAAAAATTAAGTGGTGGAGAAAAAACAAGAATCAGTTTAGTAAAATTAATGTTATCAAGATATGATGTATTATTATTAGATGAACCAACAAATAACTTAGATGTAGAATTAATTGAAAGTCTAGAAAAATCATTAAACAATTACAAGGGTACAATAGTATTTGTGAGTCATGATAGAAGATTTATTGATAGAGTTGCAAAGAAAATCTTCATAATAAAGGATAAAAAGATTGAAGTTGTATCTGGAGACTATCAGAAATTTAGTATTAATAGTTGAATAATAAAATTATTTTCAATAACTTATTTAATTAAAAAATTAAAAAATTAAAAAATAAGATATGTATTCTGCAGATTGTGTAAATAAATAATTAGTTAATTTATTAATTTTCACATTTAGTTAAATAATAAAACTATTTATCCTGAACTAATACAAATCTTCAACATATAGTTTATATAGTTTAAATCAATAATATTGGTATGAAATTACTAAATAAATCTACACTTAATTTTCTTTTATTTTTTCTTTTTTTCACATTATTTCAAACCAATATTTTTTCTACTTATAATCTAACTTTAGAGTATCCAAACCAAAATGATAACCAAACCCATTTAAATTCAATATTAAAGGCTAGCATTAGTTCAAGTTATGTGGTTACTTCTAATATTAGTTTTTTAACAGATTATAAAACAATTGCTACAGGAGTTAAACATACTTGTGTTATTGCTCAAAATGGTTCAACTTATTGTTGGGGTGAGGGTTCAAGAGGTGGTTTAGGAAATAATGTTGATTCAGACTCATCAATTCCAGTATTAGTTTTCGGAAATTATAATTTTACAAGTATTTATGCTGCTAAGGATTTTACTTGTGGAATAATTAAAAATGGTTCAGCATATTGTTGGGGTGATAATACAGATTCTAAATTGGGAATTGGTGGGCTGGGGGACCAAAATACTCCAACATTAGTTTCAGGTAATCATAATTTCACAAAATTAAGTCTAGGTGATACACATGTATGCGGTATCGTTATAAATAAAGATATGTATTGTTGGGGGAATGATGATGAGGGCAAATTAGGGAATTCTGTGATTGGAGATATGGATGTTCCTACAATTGTACAAAATAATCATAAATTTATTGATGTTTCAGTTAGTGGTGTTTATAGTTGTGGAATTGTTACAAATAACTCTTTATATTGTTGGGGGGGAGATAATTCAGAAGGAGCTTTTGGAAATGGAAGTCCTAGTAGCTCAGCTACGCCAATAAACGCATTTCCAGATTTTAATTTATCACAAGTCTCAGTAGATACTGATTTTATATGTGGATTAACATTAAATGGTTCAGTGTATTGTTCGGGGAAAAATGGTGATGGTAACTTAGGGAATGGTGTAACTGCTTCATCTAATGTACCTGTGAAAGTGAATTTATCTTTAAAGGTTTTAAAATTATCTGTTGGTGGTTCACATAGTTGTGTAATTGTTGAAAATGGTTCGGCATATTGTTGGGGTAAAGATAATAAGGGACAATCAGGAGATGGGGACTCTACTGTTAACTTGATTCCTAAAAAAATTAATTCTTTAGAATATTTTTATCAAATTAGTTCGGGAGATGAACACACATGTGCTTTAACATTTTCAGATAAATTATATTGTTGGGGTGAAGGAAATACTGGTCGATTAGGAACTTTAGGTGATACTGATCGACCAAGTCCAGTACAAATTCAACCATTATTTGATTGGTCCTATAATTTAATTGATATGAAAATATATATAACACCAAATACTTTAGGTTATATTTTTTGGAATAACCGAGTAATGAATAATTATTATGAATTCAAAATAGCATCAACAGATGGTACACATGGATACATTACAAATTTATTTAATTTCACATTAGTTGTTCCACAAATTACTCAATCAAATCAAAATACATTTACAACTCAAAATTATACTGATAACATATTTCTACAAGTACAAATTACATCAAATGATAGATTAATTGATAGAGTTTATGCAAATTTAACCTATTCAAATGGTTCAATTTTTATTATTGATTTATTTGATTCAGATTTAGATAAAAAATATAATTTATCATATCAACTTGAAGATATTTTAGGTACTGTAAATTTAACATATCATGCAATATTGAGTTATAATATTAGTGTATCCACACAATCTCAATTTCAGGTATTAGATAGTATTTCTCCACAAATAAACATTTCAACTCCTTTGACTGGTAGTCCATTTGGAGTAGGTAATATAATTGAAATAAAACTTAATGCGACAGATTTATTTGGTGTTGATAATGTATATATAGAAATCAATAACTCTGTAACAGGTTATAACTTAACAAAACTTTTATCAAATCAAACAAATAATAAATGGAATACAAGTTTTACAATTCCATCTGGTCTTGGTACATATAACATAACAATTTTTTCAAATGATACTTCAAACAATCAAAATAATTCAGTTAAATCATACTTTATAGTAGAAGATACAACACCTCCACAAATAAATATTTCAATTCCTTTAACAGGCAGTTCATTTGAAGTAGGATCTAAGATTGAAATTAAACTTAACGCATCAGATTTATTTGGTGTTGACAATGTATCAATTCAAATTGAAAATACAGATTTAAGTTATAACTCTGGAAGAATCTATTTGAAAAATCAATCAAATAATAAATGGAATATAAGTTTTGAAATCTTAGCTGGACTTGGTACATATAATATAACAATTTTTTCAAATGATACTTCAAACAATCAAAACAATTCAGTTAAATCATATTTTATAGCGCAAGACACAACACCTCCTCAAGTAAACATTTCAATTCCTTTAGTAGGCAGTCCATTTGAAATCGGTTCTACAATAGAAATAAAACTTAACGCAACTGACTTATCTGGTGTTGATAATGTATCAATTCAAATTGAAAATTTTGTAACCAGTTATAATTCAACAAGATTATATTTATTAAATCAATCAAACAATAAATGGAATTTAAGTTTCTTAATTCCTAATGTAGTTGGAACTTATAACATAACAATTTTTTCAAATGATACATCAAACAATCAGAATAATTCAATTAAATCATATTTTATAGCGCAAGACACAACACCTCCTCAACTAAACATTTCAATTCCTTTAGTAGGCAATCCATTTGAAATAGGTTCTACAATAGAAATAAAACTTAACGCAACTGACTTATCTGGTGTTGATAATGTATCAATTCAAATTCAAAATTTTGTAACCAGTTATGATTCAACAAGATTATATTTATTAAATCAATCAAACAATAAATGGAATTTAAGTTTCTTAATTCCTAATGTAGTTGGAACTTATAACATAACAATTTTTTCAAATGATACATCAAACAATCAGAATAATTCAATTAAATCATATTTTATAGCGCAAGACACAACACCTCCTCAAATAAACATTTCAATTCCTTTAGTAGGCAATCCATTTGAAATAGGTTCTACAATAGAAATAAAACTTAACGCAACTGACTTATCTGGTGTTGATAATGTATCAATTCAAATTCAAAATTTTGTAACCAGTTATGATTCAACAAGATTATATTTGTTAAATCAATCAAATAATAAATGGAATTTAAGTTTTATAATTCCTAATGTAGTTGGAACTTATAACATAACAATTTTTTCAAATGATACTTCAAATAATCAAAATAACTCTATTAAATCATATTTTATAGCGCAAGACACAACACCACCAATATTCACATTAGTTTCAACAAATCCAACACCAATGAATAGAAATATAACAACAACTAGTGTAGAAATTAATTTCACATTTAATGAATATCCAGTTACAATTAATTTAACATTAACAGACTATACTACTGGAAATATCTTAGCAAATATTTCAAATTATAATTTAAATAGTAATTCAAATGGGTTATTAACTTTAAACTTACCTGAACTGTGGGATAAAAATTATAATTTAACAATTAGTTATTGGGATTTATTCAATAATAAAAATTCATCATTTATTGGAAATATCACATATAATGTAGGTTTATCATTGGAATCAACAAATATAAGTCATAACTATAGATTTTTAAACGAAGAAATAAATTTTTCAGGTATTGCATATAATTATGTTAAACCAGGAGGATTTTATGTAAATATTACAAAACCTATCTCTAAAACTATAACACAATTATTTTTAAATAATTCAATTCCTAATTCATCATTAACAACAAATGAATTTGGTGTATATAATTTGACATTTTTCATATTTGATCCGAGTGGAAATAATTTAAATAGGTCTTTTCAATTTGAAGTTTTTACCCCTATAGTTTTTAATACAACTGTTAGGAATCATAGTGATGATGTATTAAATGATATTAAAGATATTTCAATAATTAAATATGATACAGTATTATTTAATATTTCAAATTATATATCATCATCAATTTATAATACAACAATTTCAATAAACTATAAAATGTTCAATGAAAAATTAGAATTAACTTTAAATAATATTTCTCCAAGTAATAATAATAATTTAATTTTAAAAGTTGATAAAAATAATAATATGTCTGGATTTTTAAGAACTTATGTAATTGAAAATCCATACACAATATCGAATGCCACAATTAGAATATATTATGATGATTTATCAATCCATAAAAATTATTTAGAACTATGGATGTGTTCTGATTATAATTATACTGCTAGAACTTGTAACATGAGTTCAAATGCTAAAGTTTCTGCATATCAAGATAAAATAAATAATTATTTTGAATTAAAAAATATAACTTCATTTTCAGCCTTTTCAATAAAAGATACATATACTGAACCTATAGTTCCAGACAATACAGGAAGCGGAGGAAATAGTAAAAAGCTTTATCATAATTTTGAAGATAAAATCCCACAAACAAGTATTACTAAAATCAGTAGTTCTCATTCATGTGAACTAAATTATGTTTGGAGTACAGTACACGAGATTTGTATTCTTAATGAGATAGTAGAACCAACTATTGAAGTTGAAACTTTTGAAGATTTAAAATTAAATACATTAACTCCTGGAACTTATAAAATAAAATTAACTACATTATATGGAAAAAATATCAGTGATGAATTTATTCAAAATTTTAAAATAATAGATACAGAGTATGATTTGAAATATTTTAATATACTAATTTTCATATTATTAATATTAATATTTTATGGAATAATTATAGTATATAAATTTAAATTAAAGAATAATTTATTACTTAAGAAGAAAAAAAATCAAAATCCAGTTTCTGTATCGGATAGATTTGTAGATGTACAAAAAAAGAAAAAATAAAAGTTAAATTTTCAAATAAAAATTTAACCAAATAAAACTTGTGGGAAAAATAATAACATAATTCCAATACCTACCATAATCACTCCACCAATAATTTTAGAGTAACCTGCATACTTTGTTGTCCAATCTGAATTAATAGCCCAAGCTGCAAGCCCAAATACAATAAAATCATCTAACATAAAAAAGAAATCATACACTAAAATATAGAAATACTTTGTTGCCATACTAATATCTGCAACAGCAATCAGTTGCGTAAAAATTGCAGGAAGTCCAGCAGAACATACAAACTCAATTGCGTTAATAACAATCGCTAACATAACTACAGAAAACAAACTAACAATTGTAATTGGAGATTTTACAATAGTATCAATCCTTGACATTGTTCTTTTCTTAGACTTTGCATCACCAATATCACAACTAATATGTCCACCATTATCATAATAACTTTTAATAGACATAGCACCAGTGTACAATGCAAAAGCTCCAATCGCTACCATGATATATGTTTGAATCTGTAAAACTTTCATAACTTCAAAAATTGATAACCAACCAGCTAAAATTAAAAAATACATAACAGCTTCTGTCACAACAAAAGTTCCAACAATAATATACATCTTTCTCTTATCACCAATTGTAGTTGCAAGAGAAATCAAATAAATCAAAACCCACATCGCACACGGATTAAAACCATCAAGTAATCCAATAACTGCTGCAGCTCCAAATAAGCCCATAGACTTAAAGTCAATCTCAAAACCAAACAAATTAATAACAGAATCATTATCATTTAAAGTTGTTGTAGATGTGTCGATATCTCCTACATAAAAATAAGAAATAAAAACTAATCCTAAAACAAAAATACCAGTCAATAAATGAAACCAATTAATATTAGCTTTATTTAAAGACTTATATTTATCTTTAAGATTTTTTAAGTGTTTTTTTACCATTCCATCTATTTATTTATTTATTATAATTTAATTTATTCTTGAACTTCATCTCTTAAAGATGCAGTTCGTACCATAGTTGATGTATCCCAATTATCATCAATAATTTTTTGTTCAGCTTCAATTAATTCAACTAATCTTTTACCAGTAGTTTCATCACTCCCATACCCAGTATTAAATGTTTTGGAATTAAAAACAGTTGTAGGAGTTCCAGGAAAACTATCTCTCTCTAAACCATCAACTACATCAGCCATCTCTTGATAAACTTGTAAAAAGTGTCTCTCACTCATCTCATAAGTTTCAATTTTTAAATTAGGATATTTTGCCATTAAATATTTATTAAACACATTTTGTTTATGACAATGTGGACAAGTACTTAGATGAAAGTATGTCATAGTAATCAAATCATCTCCAAATTCTAAATCATCTTGATTAATTTCTTCTGGCGCAGTACCAATCATAACTCCAAAAATTAATGCTATAACTAATAAAACTCCTCCCCAAACCATCATTGATTTCTTACGAGCAGCAGCATTTTTAACTTCTCTATTCTCTTGCGCCTTTGACGCTTTTTGTTGTGTTCCTTTATTTTGAGCCATTTTTTTATTTATTATTTGTTAATATAATTTAAAATAAACATTTTTATTTTATAAAAATGATTATTCACTTAACGCTTTTTCAATCGCAGCTTTAATAACTGAATAAGGTTGAGCTCCAACAATTAAGTTTCCATTAATAAAAAATGATGGAGTTCCACTAACTCCTAACTGTGATCCTTCCGCTAAATCTCCATTAATTTCATCTAAAATTTCTGAATCTACAATACAACTATCATAACTATCGGAATCCATTCCTAATTCAAGAGCCCATTTTTTATAATTACTATCACTCATAGAATTTTGATTTTCAAAAATTTTATCATGCATTTCAAAATATTTATCATTTCCTAAATCACGAAGTACACAGTTAGCAGCAGCAGCAACAGGCACAGCTTTAGCGTGAAATCCTAATGGGAAATCTTTATACACAAAATTAATTTTACCAGTATCAATATATTCTTCTTTTAATTTCTTATAACTCTCAGAATAAAATTTTCCACAAAATGGACATTCATAATCAGAATATTCAAAAACAGTAACTTTTGCATCTGGATTTCCATGTTGAGGTTCACCTTCAATATTTATTGAGGATAAATCAACAGCGTGTGTACTACCAGAACCACTATTTCCATAATCATGTCCTGAGTTTCCAGTTGGCGCAGGCGCAGTTGTCCCACTTCCATAACCTGGTGCATTACTTGCAAAAAAGCTATCAATTCTTGTAACTCTATTATTAATCTCAGAAATTTCTGAATCAGTGGATGAAATTGTAAATAATAATCCTCCAACAACTAAAAATTGTAAAACAATAATTCCTAAAATCCAAACTAATATAGTTTGTCCTGTATCTTTTTTTGATTTTTTTGTAACCATAAATATAATATGATTTTTATATATATAAGCAAATCTTAAGAATAGTTAAACTTTAGTTTAAATACAATTAAAATTTTCAATTTTAATTGTATTTAAGAATTATCAGACATTGTCTGAAATTGTTATAATATGCTTAAGATTTTTCCAAAAAACATTGTTTTGTGAGAAAATCAATTTCTAAATACATTGTATTTAAAATGAACTTAAGAATAGATAAACCAACATATAATAATAGTTAAAATATATTAAAACTAATATAATTTAAACTAATAACTTAATTTATTACAAATATTAAACATATAGATTAAATAGTTTAAAGTCCTAATATTAGTTAATGAATAAATTTGATTCAAATCTAACTTCACAAAAAAATAAGAATAAGTTAGATTCAATGTCTTCAATTATAAATAGAATAAATGATAGATTAAAACAAATTGAGAAAAAAAGAAAATCAAAATACTTAAACTATTCTAAAACTAATTTTAAAACTAAAACTGAATTAATAAAATATCATGGTTCACATAATAATTTATTATTAAAAAAAATAAAAAAACAAATAAATTCTATTTAAATAAAACTAATAATGAAATAGAAAAATATTTCATTATATTAATTAACGAAGAAATAAATGTTTATTTCTTCCTTGTTTACGAATTCCTATAAGTTTTCGACTCTCCAAATCTTTCACTTTTGCAAGAACAGTTGGATGAGATAAACCTAAATGAGATTTTAAATCTTTAAATGTTGGAAAACATCCTCTTGATGTTTCACTTCCAATAAATTCTAATATCTTTCTACAATCTGAATCCATAATCATATTTTCATCAATCACAACTACAGGCACACTGGCAGCAGACACATCATCAGATCCCATCACAATTTTTTTATCAGAACGAAAATACAAAAATAAAAATAAACTAATTAATAAAATTTCAAATATAATGAATTTAATTAATATAATTTCTAAACAATTAGATTGAAACTCAGAGATATATTTAATCTCATCACGAACATTTAATAAAATAATATTTACATTTTCTTCATATAATATTAATAAATCATTTATTTCATTATTTGAATCATCATTAGAACCACCATTTTTATATACTTTAATAATTTGTTCACGAATATTTGTGATTGAATAATAATCATTAATCGTAGATGCTAATTTTTGAGAACTAAATAATTTAGAACTTTTAAGATTTACTAAATTAGAAATTACAAAATTATTCTCGTCAGAAACTAACTCTGAACTTAAAACATTACCAGATAATAATAAATTAAAAAATAAAGAATCTTCCGTGTGAATTTGCATAATTATATTTTGTAATGAATCAATAGATGCCACATCATCTGCGGACACATCTCTAATAGACCCAGTAAAACTTATATAAAGTACAACTAATGATATAATTAAACTAATACAATATCCAATAATTAAATATTTTTTATTATTAAAAAACTTAAACATAATATTAATATTGTTTTTTTAGTATATAAGTATTGTTAAAGAATAGTGAAAGTCACTATTATTCTCATTTTTAAATTTTTAAATAGTTTAACTATTATTTAACTATTAAAATTAATAAATAATTTAATATTTTTATAAAATATTTAAAATATATTTAAATTTAAATTAGAAACCACAAAATCACACGCACTGATTACAACAACATAATATAAAAGGTTTAATATATATTTATTTATGACTAAAAATTTATTAATAATTCAAACAAGTTTAAATTCAAAAGGATTTACGCAAAAAATCGCAAAATACTGCGAAGAACACATAAAAGAGAAACACAGTGACAAATTCAACGTCGAATATATAAACTTATTAGAAACTGAAAATGAATTTTGTAATGGTGGACATTTAAAAGATTATTCTAAAGAAACACAACAAATAAACAAACAAGTAGAATCTGCTGATTTTTATATCTTAGCAACTCCTGTGTACAATAATGGTGTGTCTGGTGTTTGTAAAAACTTTTTAGATATCCACGCAAAAGAAATGGGTAAAAAATATGTAGCATTAGTTGAAAATGCAGGAGGAATTTATTCTATTAAACAACCATATAATATGTTAATTCAATGTTTCCAATATTATAAAATTAATTTAATTGATGTAGTAATTAATACAACTGGACGAAGTTTTGATGAAACTGGAAACTTGACTGATAAAATCGCAATGGAAAATTTAGGAAGAATCATAACTGAATTTGAAAAAATGGCAGCGACACATAAATCAATGCCAGAAGCAGAATAAACTAGAAAGAATTTAATGGAAAATGAATAAATATAAATTTAAAAACAAAGAAGTTGAAATTGTATTTAATTCTTATCCTAAAAATATTAAATTAAAACTATTAGAAATAAGAGAGATAATTTTTGAAACTGCATCAAAAAATGAGGAGATAGGAGAAATTGAAGAAACTCTTCGTTGGGGGGAACCGACATACTTGACGACACAGTCAAAAAGTGGCTCAATGATTAGACTTGCCTTTAAAGAAAAAGAAGAAAATAAATTCGGAATATATTTTCATTGTCAAACAACTTTAGTAAGTACATTTAAAGAAATGTTTCCTAAAACATTTACATTTGAAGGAAATAGATGTTTAAGATTTAATTTAGATGATAAAATTCCTAAAACTGAACTAGAAAATTGTATCTCGCAAGCTTTAACATATAACTTATAGCGACACAGCAAGAGCAAAAAAGCACAAAAATATAAGAACAATATTAGAACTCACTTCGTTCGGCCTGCTCTCGAACATATTTACAAGAAATGAAAACAAATTATTTTAAATAAAATAGTTAATAAAAAATTATGTCAAAACAAAATCAATCAAATTTAGATATATTAAAAAATTCATTAAAGATGTATATATTTGATGAAACTATATTAAAAATTATTTTAAATACAAATATTAAACAATTTCTAGTTTTTTTATTCACTATAATTTTATTTACAAGTACAATTTCATTAACTATATTTAAAACACTAATTCAAAATACAATTTTTTCTAATAAGTTTTTATTAAATTTAGCAACATCATTTGGAATGATTTTAATTTATTTTTTAATGTATGTTATTGGTGGTTT
>JABSQY010000049.1 GCA_013215525.1 Nanoarchaeales archaeon
TTATTAAATAAATGTAGAAATAATAAGAGGTTAAAAATAGTTAGATTAGATGAAAGTAATATTAATAAATATAAAACAATAAAAAAATGGAATACTAAAATACCTTTAGAAATAAAAAAATATTTTCATTATATTTTGGAGAAAAATTAAATGGTATATGTTAGAACTATAAGAGTTAATAACAATAGATATTATGAACTTGTGAAATGTGAGAGAGATGAGGACGGAAATCTAAGACAACAACATTTAGAGTATTTAGGTAAAAATTTACCAAATTTAGATAATTTTCAAAATGTAGATAAGTACCTAGTCAAAGAAGAAAAACAAATATCTCAATTTATACATACTTTACATAAAGGACAAGGTAAGTTATTAGATTTGAAAAAACTTGAAAAAATTTGTAAAATTAATGGAATTAAAAAAAATACATTAGATTTATTTATTCACAAATTTTTAGATGAAAAAATAATAATCTCAATTGAACCAAAACAAAAAGTTAAATCTCATTTATCTGAAGATATTCATAAAAAAATTACTGAAGTTGCAAAAACTCATAAATATAAAAATAACGAACTTGAAAAAGTTACAAGATTATATTATACATTAAAAGATGTATCTCAAATTCCAATTATTAAAGAAAAAGTATTATTTTTTGGTGGAACTGCCATTAATTCTATATATAAAAATTATCCTAGATTATCAGTTGATATTGATTTACAATATGTTGGAGAATTTGATAGAGAGAAAATGTTAGGAGATAGAGAAGTAATAAAATATGAAATTAGATCTTATTTGATTCAAAAAAAATATGAATTTGAAGAAAATGACAGATATGGGATTCATCAATTTATGATTAAATATATAACAAATTCAGGAATGGTAGATTATATTAAATTAGAAGTAAACTTTTTAGATAGAACTCCTATTTTACCTACAATACAAGGAGAAGTTAAATCTCCATTAAGAGATGATTTTTTTATGGTACAAACATTTCAAAAAGAAGAACTTTTTGCAAAAAAAATGTTAGCTTTAATTGATAGGCAAGAAGCTAGAGATATTTACGATATGGCAAATATTGGGAAAATAGATGAAAACAAATTTAGAAAATGTGTACTTTGTGCTAGTTTGTTAAGGTATAAGAGTATTGAACCAATAAAAAATAAAAAATTAGAATATATGAGTGATAAAAAATTTAATGATAGATTATTACCTCTGATAAAAGTTTCAGAAATTATATCAAAAGATGACTTATTTTCTAATGCTAATAGTATATTAAAAAAACTTAAATCAAATATTAATAAAACTGAAGAAAAATTTAGTCAAAATTTTAATAAAGATAATCCTGAATTTGAAAAGTTTTTTGAAGAGATAAAATATAATCCTAACATAAATAAATCTCCAGTTTTACAATTAAAAGCAAGTGAAGATTTGTATTAAACAAATTTTACACATTTTCTATTTGTCTAATTACGACTAAATATAATCTGTAAAGTTTGAATTAGAAAAATGTTCCTTTTAACTGGAACTTTTAGTATCAAGTATACCCTTTTAACAGAAACACTATATTCAATCTTCAAGTTCATTTTTCTTTCAAATCATTAACTACGAGTTTCACAAAACTTATTTAAAGAATCAAATATATTGATTATTTACAGCATTTATATAATGTTTCTATAAAAAATGGTTAAAAAAAAAGATAAAATATTCATAACTTTAGATATTGAGATTATCAAAAGACTCAAATCTAGTAGGAAGAAGACGTCTCCTTTAATTAACGAAATTTTATCAAATCACTACTTTAAGGATATTGTCACTGATAGGGACGAATCCTTAAGATCCTGTCATTCGTGTTCGAGGGTTCGAATCCCTTTCCGGACACTCTTTTTATTATTCTAAATTCAAAACAAGTTTTAAATTGAAAATTTTTCTATGTCCGATAAGGAATTCAAACCCTCTTCGAGGAAATAAAAATCATAGATTTTTAGTCACACTGAATAAATTCAGTGAGTTTCGAATCTCTTTCAGGACACTCTTTTTATTAACTAATTCTCAAATTGATTTTCTTTAATTGAGAATTATACTATTGATTTGTTAAATTCCAATAGTGATTTAAATTTTGAACAGTTCTTAATAGAAAATGTTAGTTTTTTTGTAGAAAGTAATACTTTTTCTACATTGGATTTTTTGTCGAATTTTGCTGATTTTATTAGTCTAAATTTACAAACTGGATTGAATTTAATTTTTTTAAATATTTATTTCCAATAACTTTGTTTTGGATTTCTTTATTTCTCATTTATTATATTTTCTGTAGGTTATTTTAAGGTTTCATTATGAAACTATCTCTTATAGTAATGAATTGAAAAATGAGAATAAGGAAATTTTACTGTTGCTAAGAAGTTAATGCTCAAGTATTCTTCTTTTTAATTTTGGTTATTTCTTCTCAATTGTAATGTGATTGAGACTTATGTTAAAGGAGAAATTGGGGTTGTTAGATGTCCTTTTTCTTATGATAATAGGACTATGGTTAGCTCGTTGTAGGCTGGGCTTGTTAAGTTTGATTGATGTTGTGTAGTTTTTTATTTTTGTGACATTTAAATATTATTATGTGTTAGATTGGATGAAATTACATTTATTTTTAAAGTGTAATTTTGATTTAGAACAATTAGCTTTAACTCTATAAACATTATCAGTTGAATTTAAAATACTATAAGAAATATCATTATTTTCAAGCTCCAAAGTTAAACCCAAAAGTAATTCTCTTTTATTATCATAAACTCTAATAAAACTACAAACCATATCATGATATGGATTTTATCATTTAAATATTTAACTAAATACTAATTATTAAATAATATATATTTTTTAACAATAAAATTACAAATTTTCAACCATGAACTTATATATTTGAAAATCTATTTTTAATTATATAACATGGATGAAAAAAGTAACTCAAATTTATTATTTCCAATAATACTTTTAATTATTTTATTTATAATTACAATGATAATTGCAGAGGATGAAATTGAATTTAGTAGTTCAATAGATAATGTATTTCCAGTTACTCAAGTTGAACAAATAACTCTCTCTGGAGATATTGAAGTGTCAGACAATTTCACATTTACAATAAATAGCAATAAAATAATTCATACAGTTCAACCAAATGAATTAACATTTGATTTACTCTCAAATGGAATAGTATCTCAAATAAATTCAAATATAATAACAAACACAAATGTTTCAGCAAAAAAAATAAATAGTAAAACAATTAAAATATATTCAAAAATCCCAGGAGTTCCATTCATAATTACCTACAACACAACAAACCATTTAAATGGAACAAATGATACAATATTTATTTCAAATAGAACTATTAGAGCATCAATAAGTGGAATAAATAATCAAGATATAACAAAATCTTTCTTATTAGAAAATCGTGTAGACACAACTAGTTCAATATCAAATAGAACTATTATTGAAAATATCGGTTTAGATAATCAAGATTTAAATAGAATCTTAATAAGACCTAATGCAGCATCTCAACCTGGTGTCCTTGCAAGTCTAACTTTAATAATTCATGAAACTATTGATATAGGGACTACAGTGACTGTTGGGAGTTGTAATATGATTATGAGTAACTCTAATATTGGACAAAATTGTTCAACATCATATGTGTATATTTTTCCTACAGATCCACGTCTTACAGCTATGCAAATGGGAGTTATTCATAATATATTTGATGATAATTATGGATCATTGGATACTTCATCTGCTGGTCCAAAAGTAACATTTACTGCATCAAATATAGTTGATGGTGTTGAAATTTATCATGATTTAACTAAGGTAGTAGATTTTCAAGTTAAAATTCATTCTAATATATTTGGTAGAAATGCAGTGCCAGCGGTAGCTCAAAAAGATGAAATTTCATTTACAAATATTGAAATTGGTGACACTTTTGAATTATCAAATATTGGTACAACATTTAGTTTCACAGCAACAACGACAAACCCACAAGATATGGCAACAGGACTTAGAAATTCAATAAATTCAAATGGTGCAAGAACAGTAAATGCTGATTTGTTTGGGAATAATTTAGAACTTACTGCAATAACTCCTGGAACTTCATTTAATGTCGGATTAAATCATATAAATGTTCAACCAATTGCACAAGTCGACACTTTTAATATATCTGGAAATATTGAAGAAGATGATATATATCAAATAACTATTAGTGGAACTCAGGTAGACTACACAGTTACAAAAACTGATACTAAACTAGAAGATATAATTGATGGAATTGTGTTAACAATAAATAGTGATAACTCAGTAAATACAAGTATTACCGCAATAAAAAATAATTCAAATTCATTTAATTTAACTTCGGATACTCCTGGGACAGCATTTATTACTACATCACAAGTAATAAATAGACCTGAAAGATCAAAAGTTGTAACTCTAGATTTTATAAATATTGAAATTGATGATGTATTCATAATATCAAATATCACAACAAATGATATTATAACAATTGCTGATTCAAATATAACACAAGATTTAGTAAATAAAATAATTAATCAAATAACTGGAGATATATCAAGCACTGTAACTGCGGAATTAACAACTTCAAACAATATAAATCTTACTGCAAAGACTCCTGGAATTACTTTTTCAGTAATTGTTTCAGATCAAAATAGTCAATTAAAATCACAAATAGAAACAATAACATTAACTGGAACAAAAGAATATGGTGATATATTTAATATTTCAATTGACAACAATAATATTACTTACTTTGTAACTGGATTAGAAACAAATTTAGAACAAGTAATTGACAATTTAATTATTACATTAAATAGTAATTTAGATATAAATTCAATAATTTTAGCAGAAAAAAATAGTTCAACAACTTTTAATTTAATAGGTAAAATTCAAGGAAATTCATTCACATCTGTTGTAAATAATATTAATTATCAAAGTGGAATTGATAATCAAAATATTTCAAATATCACTTTATTTGAAAATGTATTTCCAGTAGTACAAAGTTCATTAATTTTAATAAATGAAACTAAAATTAATGTTGGATTTGAATATTATGTGGGGGTTACAATCAACGGTGATTTTTTCTTCAAAACATACACAGCAACCAGCACAAACTTACAAGAAGTTGTTGGAAACTTAACATTATTATTAAATAATATTAATGGAATTAATGTGACATTTAATAATAATTTATTAATAATAAATGCAACAACTCCTGGAGTTCCATTCGTATTATCTCATTTTTCTGCTCCGATAATTAATCCAAAAGTAATCTCTTATGGAGCTGGGACATGGAGTTTAATTAATTGCGAAGACAATTTAGTTTATCATCTGGATTCATATAAATGTATAACAAAACACGAATACTCTGAATATGAAAAAAATAAACCAAAACAAAC
Source organism: Nanoarchaeales archaeon (assembly GCA_013215525.1). Classification (GTDB taxonomy): domain Archaea; phylum Nanobdellota; class Nanobdellia; order Woesearchaeales; family UBA583; genus UBA583. The sequence continues at coordinate 5,436 of JABSQY010000049.1, forward strand.
TTCAAATTCAAATGAAGGTTCAATTTCAAAAGATGATTCATCTCTACCAAAAGATTTATTTGATATAACTTTTGAAATATTAGATAAAACAATTTCATCAATAAATGATTTATCAACTAAAATATCCTTTGAAAATTTCGGATCAACAAAAACTGATGTAACTATTAAAATTAAAATTTATCATAATACATTAGTATATGAAAAATCAATAAATTTAACAATACAAACTCAAGAAATATTAATTGAAAATTTTAAAGATTTAAATTCATCTAATTTTCCAGATGGTAGTTATAAAATAGTATTAACTTCATATTATGGTCGTGGTGTAACTAATAATTTTGAGGATTCATTCACAATTTCCAAAAACACAGAGATAATTGATATTTTAAAATTAGTTGGAATTATATCTCTTGTTTCGATTTCAATCATTTCAAGTATAATTTATTTAACAAGATTTAAACCAAATATATTAAAAAAAACATAATTATTTAAAAATTTTAAAAAAAACAAAATTAGTTATAAAAAAAGAAAAAATAAATTATTACATAATTAATATAGTTTAATTAACAAACTATAAATTCATATATTATTCTAAAATATGATACAAATTACCTTGATAATGTTCTTTAGAAATAATCTTAAAACCACACTCAACAAGCAACTTATCAAGCTCATCTTCCTTAAACAAATAATAAAATCTATCTAATTTTTCTCCATCCAAATCATAAGTCACACGCACCTTTTGAGAACAACCCTGATCAAAAACAAATTTTCCCTTATTAACTTGCTTATCTAAAAACTCTTTTTCAGGAAACCAATTAGAAATTAACATTCGACCTCCATTTTTAGATAATATACGTTTAAACTCAAATAAAGCTTTTTTTTGTAAATCAATATCTAATAAATGATGAAACGCTGCAATACAAATAATACTATCAAAACTTCCAGACTCCATAGGAATTGAAGTAAAATCACACTGAACAACTTTATAACCTTTATCACTAACAGTTTTTAATTGTCCAGAAGAAATATCAGAACCAACTAAATTACTTTTAGAAAACCCAGACTGTTCAGCAAGTTGTAAATGTCTTCCTCTGCCACAACCTAAATCTAAAAACTGCAACTCAAACTTATTTGAAAACGATTCAACAAAATTAACAACGAATACTATTATGAGAAGTTCTTTGGAACGAGCAAAGTGAGAGGAGAAGAATTTGGTAAAACCTGCAAGGTTTTTCTCATAATCCTTTGTTACTTGATGAGTCTGCAAGACGATTGAGCGAAGCGATTGTTTTATTGAGAAATTAAGAAGTATAATATACTTAAAGAAAAAGACTGAGAAATCATAAGAAATAATTTCGGGAAATCACATAAACCTAATAATAACTATAAACTTTTAAAAAGAAATTAAACTAATTGTTAATATGTACATTAGTTTTTCAACACTTAAAACAAAAAATAATTATCCTGCTGACCAAGTAGTATCAGCTTTACAAAAGGAAATTAGAAAAGGAAATTTTGAAAATGCAGTATTTTATACTTTGGAAATGCTAGAATCAGGAGAAAGGTTTGTTACAAAATTCTGGGAAAGAATGGTTGTAGTTGTAGTGGAAGATATTTCAGATAATGATTGTATTGTACAAATTAAATCTCTTAAAGATACTTTTTTCGATTTAAAAGATACAAAACCATGGGATAAAGATATGCAAGCAATAAAAGCAGTTAAAATTTTATGTGAAGCTAAAAAAGATAGAATTGTTAGTGAAATTTATGATTATATGAAAATTCAAAGAAATCAAGGATATAAACTTGACATTCCTGAATATGCTATTGATATGCACACTAAAAAAGGTAAAGAATTAAACTTAAATTATTTAGATTTTTTACAAAGGAGTTCTAAAATTGAAAACCAAATAGGAAATAAAGATAAAAAATATTATCATAAATTACTAGAATTAGCTAAAAAAGGTATTTTTCCTTAAATTTATTTAATAAATAAAAATATATCTAAATTAAATATATTTTAAAACATCTGCTACAACTGCGAGTTCAGGATTAATTCCTGCTTTCACTTCATCATATTTAGCTAATTTAAACCTACTCTTTGATAATTCGTTATTTCTAAATACTAATATTTCAGCATTTGGATATTGCTCAGTTAATAGCTTAGCATTTTTTAAATCTGTTCCATCATTTTTTGTTAAAGTTGGAAGTGTGATTCTTGAATTATCTGTAAAATAATCAAAATTAATTTTTTCTGAAGCATTATTAGGATTAGAATGTGTATCTAAAAAATTTTCACCAACAATTACAATATCTGGCTGTTTTTGTGATGCGAATCTTGGATCAATTATATCAATTTCAATATCACTTGAATCTATTTTAGGAGTTTTATGTAATAAATGATTTTTCCAAAAATATTTAATACATTCTCTAACATTACTTACTCCTTCAACTGCCCTTAACCTATTTGATTCTTCTTTTCCCAATCTCCACTTTGAAGCATCATAAAATGGACAATTATTTTGAATCCAACTTTCCATTTCATTTGAAAAAGCTACATATTCTCTTAGTCTTGGAACTTGATTTAAATCCCAACCTTCTAAAATTCTCATAGGTTCAGTTAAAGTTTTTTCAGTTCCAAAATAATCATACCCTTGTTTTTTAAGTCTACTTTCTAATTTATCTTGTTTATATATTTCGATGATAGGTACTCTCCCAAACTCAGAAATAATTTCTTGATTTTCGGTGTATAATGTATTGTCTTGTGCTTTTACTTTTAGTTGTAAAAAGTTATAATACATTGGAATACTTAGACAATCATCACCTTTATTTAAATACCAAACATTAGGCATTTGTAATTCTAAATCAGCATCATCTTCTGGACAAATTGCATCAACAATTGTTTAATATCCCTAATTTGTTAAATGTTGGAGAAAGAATATCTGTATTCATTCCACCATATGTTAAAAATCCTTTTTCACTTTATAAAGATAAATCCTCATTTATTTTTTTATTTTCAAGTGTAATATTTTCCAAACTACTTTCAAACAATCTTACTCCTTGGACATTACTTTCCTTTTCAGTTGTTTTATATTTGTACATACTTAATTTAAAAATTCATTATTTATTAGTTTTACTTGATGTAACTTAAGTATTGAACTAGTTTTCTTATATTTTCTCATTTCTTGTGAAACAAAAGTCTTTTTCTTTATTCTATCTAAAAAACCTTCATTTCTCAATTAAATTACAAGTAACAACAGGTTTCCAAAAAAATTGTCTTTTAGTTTCCCAATTAACACTTATTTTATTATAAGTATCTTCATTAATTTTATTATAATCTTTACTCATTATAAATATAATGGTCTTTACTTATTTAAAAATTAAACCTAAACTAATATTAAATTAATTTAATATATATACTTTATAGATGTATATTCTCGAATAAAACTAAAAATACTGAAATAACTTTTATAAAAATAAATTAATTTGTAAAATATCTGATTTATATTAGTTTCCTTCTCTAGTAGGAAAGATTATTCAAATGTTTCCTTATTGAGAAGGAAATAAAACTTATGTTAAAAGAAATATTTAGGTATGTTTTTACTCTGTTAACAGAAACATTTAATTCAAACTACAAATTATTTTGTTTCAAATGTTGGGTTTTTTCCCAGTTTTTGAAACAAAATGTTTATATGCTAATTTAATCAAGAATTTTTTTAAAACTATAATTTTGACTTAATTGGTACTTTTTAATCTTAAATATAATTTTATAATTTTATTTGTGATGTAATACATCACAAATTTTAAAAATAAAATTTATTTATACTCTAATTTATTGAGTTTTCCTAATGACCATTTCCAAACTGGCATAATTGTTATTTTTTTACCTTCAATTATTTCTTCACTTTCTTCATCTTGGGTTAAAATGAGACCTTCATCTAAATTGTATTCTTTCATTGCTTCTAAAAGACCATTAATTTCTCTTTTTTTAGTATCTTCATTTGTTAATGATTTAGTTACTTGAATTACTTTTGATACAATGTCTCTATCCTGAATTATAAAATCACATTCGAATTTATCTCTATGATAATATATTTCTAAACCTTGTCTTTTAAGTTCAATAAATACTAAATTTTCTAGTAATCTTCCATAATCTTCATTAAATTTAAATAAATTTGAAAATCCACTATCTAAAACATATACTTTTTTAGAAGCTAAATTTCTTTTCATTGTTGACTTATTATATTTTTCTAAAAAAAATACTAAAAATATGTCTTCTAGATAACTAGGTAATTCATATAAAAAATCTTTACTAATACTAAATCCTTGTGATTTTAATTCATTATGAAATTTATTAATTGAAAAATCTACTCCTATATTGGAAATTGTTTTTTTAATAAATAAATTTAATACTTTTTGATTTTTTATATTGTATCTTTCAACTATGTCCTTAAAAATCATCACATTTAGATATTCTTGATATGTTTTTTGAACAACATTTTCTTCGTAATTTATAATTTCAGGAAATGAACCTACTTTAAGATATTTTTCAAATAAATGTTTCATTTTGTTTTTTGAAGTTGTATTATATATGTCAATTTCAATATTATTAAATCCTAAATATTCTTTAAATGATAATGGATAGATTTCATATGCAAGACTTCTTCCTCTTAATGAAGTGGATATTTCTTTACTTAACAATTTTGATGATGATCCAGTTATGAATATGTTTTTAGTGTATGTGTCGTGTAACCTTCTTATGAATTTTTCCCAATTGTCAACTTCTTGTATTTCATCAAAAAAGAAGTAACATTTGGAAAAATCTAAATTAGGATATAATTCAGAATATGCCTGTATTATTAAGTCTAAATTTTCTAATTTGTAATCAAATCTATCATCTTCAAAGTTTATGTATAGTATATTTTCTATATTTACATTATGTTTGTTTATTAGTTCAGAAATTATTTGGTAACATGAATATGTTTTTCCTACTCTTCTAGAACCAATTAATGAAATTATTTTAGTTGTATTTAATGGAATTTTGTCTAAGTTCCTTTTTTTGAGTTCAGTTGGTTTTTTCCCGTGGAATGTTTTAATTAATAATTTTAATTCTTCTTTCATAATTATCTTAATTTAACTACGCATTTAAATCTTTCCTTTTATAGAAGGAAAGATTATCCAAATGTTTCCTTCTATGGAAGGAAATAAAGTTTCTGTTAAACGAAACGTTTTGATACATTTTTACTCTGTTAACAGAAACATTCAGAATAAATCTTACTGTTTCATTTTTTATTTTTTACATATCATATTTACATTTACTTCTTTCAAATCATTAACTACAAGTTTCACACAACTTATTTAAAGAATCAAATATATTGATTATTTACAGCATTTATATAATGTTTCTATAAAAAATGGTTAAAAAAAAGACAAAATATTCATTTCCTTAGATATTGAGATTATCAAAAGACTCAAATCAAGTAGGAAGAAGACGTCTCCTTTAATTAACGAAATTTTATCAAATCATTACCTCAAAGGTATTGTCACTATGAGAGTCGAATCATTAAGGTCCTGTCATTCGTGTTTGAGGGTTCGAATCCCTTTCAGGATACTCTTTTTATACAATTCTAAAAACAACATATTTAAATTTGAGAATTTTACTATTTTATATTTATAATATGCTTTCTAATTAATAATTTCTATTTGAATAATTTTATCATCACCAAATTTCGGAATTCCACGTCCATCTTTATTATTAGTTAACATATATAATTTATTGTCATGTTCTACAATATTTCTAAGTCTTCCTAAATTACTAAATAGTTTTTCTTCTGAAATAATTGATGTTCCATTTTTATTTAATGTTAATTTTCTAATTTGTGTTCCTCTTAATCCTGCAACATATAAAATATTATTATGAAATGTAATTCCTGATGGTGCTAATGTAGACTCTGAAAAACATTTTATTGGATTTTCATATATTTGCGAAATTTCATCACATTCTGTATTTGGCCATCCATAATTTTTACCTTTTTTAATTATATTTATTTCATCATTTTGATATTTTCCGTGTTCAGAAGAATATAGTTGATTTGTTTTTTTATCCCATGTTAAACCTTGTGGATTTCTGTGTCCGTAACTATATGTTGGATTATCTTGAAATGGATTATCATTTGGGATTGAACCATCTTTATTTATTCTTAATATTTTTCCAGCTTTTGAGTTTATATCTTGCGCTGAACTTTCTGAGGTTGCATCTCCTGTTGTGATGTATAATTTTCCATCTGGTCCAAATTTTATTCTTCCTCCATTGTGATATTTTGCATTTGGAATTTTATCAATTATTATTACTTCATTTATTAGAGTTATATTATTTTGATTTTGTGTGTTTGGAGTTTGATTGTTTTGGTTATAATTTATTAATGTGAATCTTGATACTTGATTCTGGTTTTCTGTTGTGTAGTATAAATAGATATAATTATTTTTTTTAAAATCTGGGTCCATTGTAAGTCCTAATAGTCCACTTTCCCCAATTTCAGGAATGTCTAAACTTAGAATTGTTTGAATTTGTTTTGTTTTTGGGTTAAATATTTTTACTTTTCCAGAACGTTCAGTAAATATTAAATTATTATCTGGGAGAAAATCTAGTTCCCATGGCGTGTTTAAGTTTTTTAATATTATTTGTGTTTTGTAGCCTGTTTGTAAAATTGGTTTTGGGATTGTAAGAGTTATTATAACAATACTTATAATTATTATTAATGAGATTATTGTAATTGTAGAGAATATTATTATTTTATTTTTATATATTTTCATTATATTATTTTTCAATTTAATCTTTATTTATTTTTTAGTATTAATTATTAGGTTGTAGTTTTAGAGTTGTAATTTTCACGATTTAATTTACGATTAGTTTAAATTAATTAGTTTTACATAATGTGGTTCTAATTAATTTGGAATTATT
>JABSQY010000005.1 GCA_013215525.1 Nanoarchaeales archaeon
ATCTGTTGTCAATATTGGCATGCAGAGCAGCTACGCTCTCGAGGATAAATGCTGAAAGCATCTAAGCATGAAACCTCCCTCTAAAAAAGATACATTGATCTCTCATAAAAGATGAGTTTGATAGGCTCGGGGTGTAATTTAGAAGCTCACGCGACTAAGTCAGCCCGCGAGTACTAACGATTATTTTGTATGAACATACAACAACTATTCATATTTAACCGCGTATTCCGTTCTGTACATTTTTCATAATGTAGAGAACTCAATTAAATTAAATATTATTCTAAACAAAAACAATTATTAAAACATAAAATTTTACTATCTTCGATTATTTACTTATATTATTAGTAAGAATTTTACTATGTAAAAATTATATTTTATTCAAATCTTATTAATTTGATAAATTATTTACATAGTATTAACTTTATTTAATTAAAAATAATTACTTTTATAAATTAAAAACATTATATTAATATTATGGTTATTGAAATTTTATCATCTGAGTTAATTGATCAGATTGCTGCTGGGGAAGTTATTGAAAATCCTTCTGCTGTTATTAAAGAATTAGTTGAAAATTCTATTGATTCTGGTGCTACTGAAATTGAGATTGAATTAGTTGATTCAGGTTTAACTTCTATTAGAATTATTGATAATGGGTGTGGGATTTCTAAAGAAGATTTATTAAAAGCTCCATTACGACATGCTACTTCTAAAATTAAATCATTTAATGATTTATATTCTATTAATACTATGGGATTTCGAGGTGAAGCGCTTGCATCTATTTTTTCTGTTGCAAAAACTAGAATTATTTCTAAATTTAAGGATTCTGATTTAACTTTTGAAATTAATTCAGAAAATATTTCAGGTGTGATTACAAGTTCTTGTTCTAAGTCTACAACTATTATTGTTGAAGATTTATTTTATAAAACTCCTGCGCGTAAAAAGTATTTAAAATCAAATACTATGGAATTAAAATCTATTGTTGAGATTGTAAATCGGTTTGAAGTTTTTTATAATAATATTAAAATTACTTTAAAAAATAATAATAAAATATTAATTAATAAACCTAAATTTGAATCAAAATATGATAATTTGATTTATGTACTTGGTAGAGATTTAAAAAATAATTTATTTGAGTTTGATGAAAGTTCTAATGGGATTCGTGTTTATGGATTTATTGGAAAACCAACTTCAATTAGTTATTCATTTGTTAAAAATCAATATTTTTTTGTAAATGAAAGATTTATTAAATCAAAATTATTACGTGATGCTGTTTATGAAGGTATGCGTAATACTTTAATGGTTGGACGTCATCCTTTGTTTGTGTTGTGTGTTGATATCGATCCTGAAATTATTGATGTTAATATCCATCCTACAAAAATTGAAATTAAATTTGAGAATGAATTAGAAATTTTTGAATTTTTAAAATCTGCTGTAATTAAACAATTTGAAACACAGACAAATTTTAAAGAGTTTGAAGAACCTGTTAAAGAATATGATCTTGATTTATCTGATAAAATTAATGTTGTTAAACCTTATGATTTAAATTCTACAAATAAATTAAAATCTTTTGTCAAAGAACAAAAAAAAGATGTTTCTAAGTATTATACTTCTGATTCTCAAAAAAGTTTTGAAGTTAATGAGGATGAAGTTGAATATGTGAGAACTCCAGTTGAAGAAATTAGTGAAAATATTTCGGATGGAGAAAAATCAGTTGAGAGAGAACTTGAAGAAGAAATTATTAAAGGTCCATTGTATGATGAATTATCTGACTTTAAAATTATTGGTCAATTAAATAAAACATATATTATGGTTGAAACACCAAAAGAATTATTATTAGTTGATCAACATGTTGCTGAAGAAAAATTTTACTTTGAACAATTTAAAAAACAAATAATTGATGAAGGGAAATCTGCAGCTACACAGATGCTTATAAAATCTGAAATTATTCATTTAACTACTTCAGAAATGCTTGGTTTTGAAGAAAATATTTCAAGTTTAATTAGTGTAGGTTTTGAAGTTGAAAAATTTGGAGATAATGAAGTTATTGTGCGTGGGGTTCCTGTGTCTGTTCGTCGTAATATTTTAAATGCTAATGATTTAAAAGATATGCTTTATGATGTTGTTGTTAATAAAAAAATTAAATGTGTTGAGGATGAAAAATTTTCAAAAGTAGCATCAATGGCGTGTCGTATCGCTATTATGGCTGGAGATGAATTAACTATGGTTCAAATGAAAAAAATAGTTGAAAATTTAAGAACTTTAAAACAACCTTTTAATTGTCCACACGGAAGACCTACATTTTTAAAATATTCTTTTTATGAATTAGAAAAAAAATTTAAGAGAGTTGTATAAATGGATTTTAATAAAGTTTTAATTACTTCATATAATCATTGTGACTTAGATGGTTTTAGTTGTAGTTTAGCTTATAATGAATATTTATTAAATTTGGGAGTTGATTCAGTTGTAAAATTTGAGGGTCCGATTACTTTAGAAGTATCTATAGTTTGTGAAAAATTTAATTTAAATTTTGATTTGGGAAAAAAATCAGATTTTGAAAATAGAGAAATTGTATTATTAGATCATTCATCTCCTACTCATATTTCTAAATTTATTGATATCTCTAAAGTTGTTTTAGTTATGGATCATAGAAAAGTTCATAATGCTCATTTATTTAAAAATGCAAAAACTCAAATTGAATTAGTTGCATCGTGTGCTACTTTAATTACTGAAAAATTTATTGAAAAAAATATGAAAATTTCAACAGATATTGCAAATATTTTATATTTAACAATTATGTCTAATTCAATAAAATTAAATGCTAAAATAACGACCAGTAGGGATAGAGAAGCTTTAGAATATATTAAACAATTTCAAAATATTAAAGAAGATTTTATTGATATTTTATTTAAAAAAAAATCAATAATTACTAATGTTACAGAAGCTTTATATAATGATTTTGCAGTATTTGATAAATTTAATTTATGTATTACTCAACTTGAAATTTATGATGTTGATTTATTTTTAGAAAAAAATATAAATGAAATTTTAGATTATATTTTAATTTATAAAAAAGAAAATAATTTAAAATATACTTTTTTAACTTTAATTGATTTAAAATTATGTAAAAACTATTTAGTTTGTAATGATTTAGATTTACAAGATATATTAACTACTACATTTAATAATACTTTTAATAATAATATTCTGGTTCAAGATAAGATTTATTTCAGAAAAGAAATAGTTCCTTTAATTTGTGAAAAATTAAATTAATTTTATAAATTAATTTATTTTTAATTTTAAAATTTAAAAATTTAAAAATTTTATTTAATAATTATATTTGTTAGATTAAAGATGCTAACAAAACTTTATATACTTAGTTTGATATAAACTAATATGGTTAAATTAAATATTGACGCGCCAACTTTTAAGACAGAGGCTTACCACAATGGTGAGTTTAGAACAGTTAGTTTAGATGATTACAAAGGAAAATTTGTAGTTTTATTTTTCTATCCTGCTGATTTTACATTTGTATGTCCTACTGAGTTAGAAGATATGGCAAATAATTATGAAGAATTACAAAAAATGAATGTTGAAGTTTTATCAGTTTCTACTGATACACACTTTGTACACGCTGCATGGCATAATGAATCACCTATGATTGGAAAAATTAATTTTCCTATGTTAGGAGATGCAAATCATGAAATCTCAACTGCATATGATGTTTTAAGAGATGGACAAGGAGTAGCAGATAGAGCAACTATTGTAATCGATCCTGATCAAAAGATTAAGGCAATTGAGATTACTGATGAACCTATTGGTAGAAATGCAACTGAATTATTAAGAAAACTTAAAGCTTTAATTTTTGCAAGAAGTAATCCTAGTTTAGCATGTCCTGCTAAATGGGAAGAAGGAAAAGATACATTAAAACCAGGTTTAGACCTAGTTGGTAAATTATAATTTTGACTTTGTCAAAATTACTAATTATTTTTATTCTAGTTGTAACATCAATTTAAGTAATAAGTTTACTATGTTAAATTTATGACTAATAAAATTATTCCAACAGTTTTTGCACTTGATACAGAAACTTTTGAAAAAAAATTAAAAATTCTTGAGTTTTGTGAAAATATCCATATTGATTTTATGAGTGGAGATTTTACTCCAAAAGCTACAGTTAATTTTTCAGAGATGAATTCCATATTAAAATATCCTAATAAAACTTTTCAAGTTCACCTAATGGCTAAAAATCCAATTCAATATCTTAATTCAATTAAATTCTTAAATATTAAAACAGTTTTGATTCAAGAAGAAGTTTTTGAGACTAAAGATGATTTATCAAATTGTATTCATCAATTTAAAGATGAAGGGATAGATGTATTTGTAGTTTTAAACCCTGATACTTCATATGATAGAGTTAAGAACTTTTTTGACATTATTGATGGGATTATGCTTATGTCTGTTTTTCCTGGTGCTGAGGGTCAACCTTTTATTGAAAATACCTATAATAAAATTGAAGAATTAAAAAGTATGATTGGTGATAGTTTCCCAATACAAATTGATGGTGGAGTTTCAGATTTGAACTCAGAATTACTAATAAAAAGTGGTGCAAATAATTTATGTGTTGGAAGTTTTGTATCTAGTTCAAAAGACCCATTTTCAAACTATCAAAAGTTAGTAAATCTAATCAAATAGTATAAATTTATTAGCATTTTTTTCACGAGTTTAGGTAAAACAAAGATTATATATACCATTTTTTTCATATTATATTTAATGGTTGTAAAGGTTACTTTGGACTACGAATTTTATGAGGTGCTTAATGCATTTCCAATTCTATCTAATTTTTTTGAAAAGGATTTGAAGCTTTCTTTAAAGAGAGTAGTTGAAGGAGAATCAGTAAATGATTTTTTTGAGAAATTTAATTTATCTTTATTTGAGAAAGATACAGTTTTAAGACAAGTTAATACAAAATTAAGAGAGTTTTTCGCTAAACCTTTGAAATTGGCAGTTGCTGATGATGCACTTGTTGAAGAAGAATATGTTGATGATATTGTGTCTGCTGATGAAGAAGAGGAATAATTTTAAAATAATTAATGATTTATTTTTATTTTAAAAATAAAATATTTAAAGATTTTGTTTTTTCATGTGGTCTTCTATAATTTCTTCAATTCTAGTATTTCCAAATTCAAATTCTCTAGTCTTGATATCACGATTAGTTTTTTCTACAGTATATCCTATTTTTTTAACTGCACTTTCTATTATATTGCATGTAGTGAATACATATGTTTTATTAGTTGGAAGAAATTTTATATTTTCTAATGGTTCTGTTATAAATCCATCTACAAAATAAAGATATAAATCTGATTTAGGTACTTTTTCATTATTAAAATGATCTAGTAAATCGCAGATGTGAATTTTATTTTTATCAAATCCTTCTTTATTTATTCTTCTTTTCATTATATCGCATGGGTATAGTGCGTGTGGAGTTAAATACAGTTCAATATCGTATTTATTACTACTATTTAATTTTCGATATTTGAAAAGTGAGTTCATGTGTGAATCATCATAAATTGTAATTTTTGGTTTTGTTGCCATACTTAAGTAACTCATAAATATTATATAACTAACTGTTGCACTAGTTACTGATAGCAAATGATTGATAAATTAATTGAGATAGGATTAAATAAAAGTGAAGCTAAAATCTATTTAAGTTTAGTACATAAAGGTTCAGCTATTGCCTCTGATTTAGTTAAATCTACAGGAATACATAGAAACATTATATACGATAATTTGGATAAACTTATTTTAAAAGGTCTTGTATCTTATATTACTGAGGGTTCAAAAAAAAGATTTTTTGCACAAAAAGCTGATTCTCTTGAAGAATTTGTGGATGAAAAACAAAAAATACTTGATGAAGAAAAACAAAAAATTTCAAAATTAGTTCCTCAAATTCAAGATATTTTAAATTCATCAGATTCTAAACAAGATGTTATGATTTTTAGAGGTAAATTGGGAATTAAAAAAATAATTTTAGAAACTTTAACTTCAGATGAGTTTTGGGTTTTTGGAGTTAGTAATGCTTCAGTTGATTTATTAGGTGAACTTTTTTGGAAAAATTTTAATGTTAAGCGAAAACATGGAAAAATTAAAGAACATTTACTTTATAATCCAGATTTTAAAAATGTAGTTAATATTGAAGAAGATAATTTAAGTGAAACTAGAAAATTACCTAATGAATTAAATCAAGTAACAGAATTCTTTTTATTTGATAATAAAGTTGCAATTATAGTTTATTCTGAAGATCCAATTGCGATTTTAATTGAAAATAAACTTGTATTTTTAGTATTTTTACAACAATTTAATTTTTTATGGAAATTATCAAAATAATTTATATTTTTATTAAAAATATTTATGCTAATTTAAATTACTTCAACATGAAACGCTTTATATGTTCACATCTAGGACAAGTATAATTTTTTGTCATAGTTTTGGAATCAAATCTAATTTTTTGTAAATTATCTTTTTCAAAGTATAATGAACATTTTTGACAGAATAATAATTTTTGTTCTCTTGTTAATCTAATATTAAATCCTTGTGAAATTTTTTTAATTTCTCTAATATAATGATTGTCAAATTCAGGATTCTTACGACTTTTTAGCAATTCTATAAAAAAATCAAGGTTTTCTTTTCCCAAATTTGCTTGAAGTTGTTTTCTATCCTTATTTTTCACTTTTTATTTTATTATTAGAATACTTTTCCATAATCTAATTTTCTTGATTTAGACATGTATGTTAGAAATTCTTTATCTCTATGTGACATACAACCTAAATTATCTTTATTGTATACTACAATTTTAAATGGAGCTGAACTTGTAAACTCTACTTGTTCAACTTCTTCAACAAATAGATTTTCAGCTGTAACGTATGATTTCATTGCTTTCTCATCTAATTTGATATAATTTTTAGTAGGAATAATCATTTTACTTCCCTCTAAACTTAACCTAAATTTAGTTTCAGAATGAAAAATTCCAAAATAAATTCCTAATGAATTTACTCTTTCCAGATTTAATTTATCAATGTCAATTTTAGATAACATGATTTTATCTTTTGAAGTTATATACATGATGTAATCATTTAGAAAACTTGTATCAAATCCATAATCTATTTCTAAATTTTTAATTAAATCTTTTGTTCTTTCTTCATTTAATTTTGTAAAATTCATAAATTTAGGGCCTTTATTTTGTCTCATTTTAAAATTAGTGTTTTGTATTTATTAAATAAAATTTATAATTTATTATATTAAATTATAAATTTGTTATTATATTAGTATTTGATTGCAAATTTACCGTTTCCAGTAGTTTTTGCTTTATCTGCAACAACTGAATTATCATTTTCAAAAATTACAATTGTTCCTTTGTACTTATCAGCAAATTGTCTTGAATTACAATTCCCGCAAACATCTTCTTTAGTCAAATGTCCACATTCTTTACATGCCTTATCTTTTACTACCATTTTATTCGCTTGTTAACCAGTTTTCACATCCTAAACCTGGTTGTCTCATTGTTAATCCAACTTTCACGTTTCTGATATCTCTAAAAGATACAGCAACAACAGCTGCTTTTACTTTGTCTCCAGCTTTTAGGCTTTGACCTGTTTCTGTTCCTTGAATCATTCCAGTATTACTGAAAGATACTTGATCAATCATTGTTTGAGATAAGTGAACCATACCATCAATCATTCCAAGATTTACAAATACTCCAAAGTTAGTTACTGAACTTACTTCTCCTTGCATTACTTCATGTAATTCAGGTTTAAATGTAATGATTGTAAATTCTACAACATAGTGTCTAGAAGCGTCTTCAGGTAACTTAAAACCATCACCAATGGAATCTACTCCTTCAACTGTGATTACTAAACCGAAATCTTCAGTTGTTTTATCTTTATAATTTCTAATCAATTGTTCTTTAATTGATTCGTTTAAATTTCCGTTAAATAATTCTGGACTTAAATCCACATAATCTTTTAATTTTATTTTATAGAACATCTTAAAAAAATAAGTTGAATTGTGTTTATAAAGTTTATTATCTACTGATTTTATTTAATTTATAATTTATTTAGAATTATGGACTTTAATTACTTTAAAAAGAGAAAATAGATGTTTTATTTTATCTTTTTTTCTTGATTTTTTTTATATTTCTTTTAAATTTATTTCATATTTGTCTTGATTATCTATGTTTTTTTACCTCATTTTTCACCATAATTTGAAGATTTTTTAATAATTCTTGAGTCATTTTTGGAATATTCCATTTTTCTTTTTCGTGTGAATGTAAATCCTCGTCAACGATTGAAGAATGAATTTCTTTATCAACTGAGATTATGTGGTTTCCATGTGAGAGTAATAATTTAATGTCAACTTTTCTCATATGTGTTCCTATTGTATTCCCAATTGTTTTTACAGATAGTTTAAGATTATCATAATCTGACATTTTTGCAATTTTATCCATTGCTCTTCTTGAATAAATATCAATTAATTCATATTCATCTTCATATAACTTTCCTCCTCCAAGTATTTCTAAATGGTATTTTTCTACTTTATTATCTTCTCTAATTAATCTAAATATATCTTTATATGAAAGCACAGTGTAGATTTCATTATCTTGATTACTTTGTGTTTCAGCCTCATTACCATTTGTTACAATGATTGAAACTAATGATTTATTACTTAATATTTCAAGTGCATCTCGTATAGTTGAATGTTTAGATATTGTTAATGGTTTTTTATTGTAGATATTTGAAATTGGTAAATTTAATATTGAATCTTGTTTTTCACTAAAATATGAAGTTTTTTCATGATTACCATTTTTAAATAATTCATTTACAAGTAAATCCATTGGTCTAAGTTCTCCAATAATTTGTAGTTTGTCAAGTACTGGAAGTAAATTTGTTTTTTTAGTTTTAAATAAAGATTTTGCAGAAGATATTTTATCATCTTCGTTTAATGCAAAAATTTCGTGTCTACTGTTTGCTGAATCTATTGTTTGATTTAAAAAGGTATAATCATTATCTAATATTTCTTTAAATGCATCAGATAAATCATATATGTCATTTTCACTTGCTTTTATTACTAAATCGCCAGATTCTATTAATCTATTTAAACAATCACATTTAATTTTTGAATCACAATTTGAAAGCGGACGTTTGAGTGTTTTTAATTTCTCATTAACATCCTTTACATTTAAAGCAATTTCTCTAAAGTCCACATATGAGTTTCCATTTTCAAGGATAATATATCTTGAATTTTTTTTATCATTTATTTCTTTTAAGAAATTTCCTACAGTGCTTTGCTCGTCGATTTTATAATAATTTTTTAACATTTTGTATCACCGATTCTCTATGACGTGACTACTTATTAAACCTTATTTACATTTACTAAGTTACAAATATCTAGTCGAAATTTTTAACTTTTGAAACTTATATAGTTTTCGTTTTTTGTGATCATTTATTATATTTATCAATATTTTTTATTATTTTTATTATATTTGTTTACTTATGAGTTTTTAGAAGACTTGTAAAGTTAAGAAAAATTAAAACTTTCTAATTCTTTTTGAAATCAAAAATATTCAAAAAGTTTTTAAATAGATTTTAATTTATTTTAGTATTGAGAAAGAAATTCATTAGTTTGAACTTTACTTAATTTATCCTCCTTTAGTGTAGCCCGGCCTATCATGCCACCCTCTCACGGTGGCGACTCGGGTTCAAATCCCGAAGGGAGGGCTTTTTTTATTCTAAAATTTTATTAATTAAAATTTGTTAGAAATATTTGTACTATTCTGTTTATTTTTTAATAAGTAAAATTTAGTATATTAATTAAAAATTTAATTATTTAAAATTTTTAATTTGTTCTAGAGTTTGCATTCCTCTAGCACCTTTTGTTGTAACTGAGACTGCTGCTGCTCTGATTCCAAACTGAATTGCTTTTTCAATTGTTTTATTTTCAAATAATTCTGAAACTAATGCTGCTAAAAAACAGTCACCTGCTCCAGTTGAATCAATTGGGTTATTAATTTTTAAAGCTTCAAATTTCATTTTATCTTTATTTAATTCAAAAAATTCTACACCATTCTTTCCTTTTGTAATTAAAACTTTTGAACAAATATTTAATAATTTATTTATTTCAATATTTAAAATTTTAAATTCAGATTCACTTAATATTAAATAATCACTTAAACTAATTAATTCTTTAATTGTATCTAATCCAAATTTTACAAATATATTTCCTGGGGAAAAGATGATTTTTGTGTTATTAATTTTTGCTTTTTTAGAAATTGTACAATAATCTTTTAAAATATCTTTACTTACAAGACTTGTAAATACTAAATATTTTAATTTTTCATTATAAAATTCAGTTGGAAAATCAGTTTCATCAAAGTTTAGATAATTATAGGCATACATTATTCTTTGACTAGTTTTATCAACAATTGAATAACAAGAATTATTAGGTTTTTCTGAGACTTTTGCAATTGAGTAATTAACATTATCTAATTTGAAATCTTTAAGTAACATGTTTGTATGTCTATCTGTTCCTACATTTCCAAAAAAATAAACATTTTTATTTAATTTTCCGATTCCTGCAGCGATATTTGCGGCAGCTCCACCAGATGAATTAGTTATTTCATTAATACTTCTTTCTTCATCTTCTTTACAAAATTCATCCACAAAAAGTGTTACATCTACATTTAGAGAACCAACACAGACGATTTTATCTATGTTGATTTGTTTATTTAAATCAGTCATTTGTTATTATTGTATTATATATCTATAATCTTTTATATGCTTTTAATGCGTTTTGTTGAAACTCTTCAATTGGTAAAAATATTTCTTCTTTATTAGCGTCCATATGTTCTTTAAATTCTTTTTCACCAAGACCTGTTACACTTTTGATTTCAGATTTAATATTTTGCATCATTTGCGCATAAGAAAGTTGAGCATCTATTTCATCCCCATAAATTTTTCTCATATCTAATCCCCATTGATTTTGAGCTTGTGAAATTTTTGAGTGTGGATTTGAAGTAATATCTGTTCTATCTTCGCAGATTACAATTTTTTGTGGTAAGTCTGATTCTTTGATTTGATGGTCAAATACTCCGTGAGAATCAAATAGAGGAGTTAAACCTTGTTTATTAGTTCCGAACACATTTATTCTTGCAGAATGAGTAGCAAGAGTGTGAGTTGGATTCCAGGCAATTGATCCTGGATGTGCTAACATTGTTTCAATGTCTGAATGGCTATCACCTATATGTGAACCTGTCCAAATTTTAGTATCTTTATTAAATAAAATCTTTTTTACTGTATTACGTTTATGTTCTCCACCAATAAATCTTAAAATTTCACCATTGTAAATACCATTATTTTGTCCAAATTGTGTTGCAATTGTTTTTTCAAGTCCAAGTCTTTGTGATACTTGCTGTGCTCCTTCTTGGTGACCTGCAGTAACATTTGTGATATTGTAACCTAACTTTTGAAGTTGTTCAATATTTTCTCTAGTACCAGGTACAAATCTCATATGTTTTCCAACAATACTATTGATCTCACTTGGGAGTCCATTTAATATTGAACCTACAAATACACAAGGTGCATTCCAACAGTAAGAAGTTTCTCCTCTTGCAACTGCATCAATATTACTATTTGCAACTTTAGTAAAATATTCTAAAGCTTCATCTCCTCCAATAATTCGACACATATCTCTTGCATTATCATCAATTATTAATACTCCATCCATATCAGATGTTAAGATTTTACTTGAGATATGAGACATAAGATAGTCTTCACCCACTTCATGTAGTTTTTTAACTATATTATTTCTCCCAATGATAGATTCAGAGCTTATATTACCATTATTCCCAATATAATGTATTTCCATAAATAATTCATATTTCTCCCCTTTAAATAACTTACTATCAAGAGACAACAATAAGTATAACAAACTTTAAAAAGAGGGAAAGTTGAAATTTGTATATGGTACAAAGAATAGAGATTCAGTTAAAAATTGATGACGCGAGGTCCAAAATTATTAAAAAGGAAATTAATGAAGAATTTTCAAATTTAATTAATAATGTTGTAGTCTCAGATGTATATACTTTAGATAAAGATATTTCAAAAGATAATTTTGAAAAAATTAAGGAACTAATTTCAAATCCAATTTGTGAAAGAATTAGTTTTGAAAATGATTGTGATTTTGGTTTAGACTTTGATTTTGCATTAGAAGTTGGTTTTTTACCAGGTGTTACAGATAATGTTGCAAATACTGCATCTCAAGTCCTTAAAGATGCTTTAGGAGTTGAAATTCCAGTTTATTCTTCAAAAATTTATTATTTATCTGGTGATTTAACTCTTGATAATGTTAAACAAATGGGGGAATTTTTATCAAATACTTTAATTCAAAGAAATCATATTAAAAGTTATGATGAATTTAAATCTAATAATAATACAATGGAAAAAATTGTTCCAAAAGTTAATTTAGATGATAATAAAAAACCATTAGTTGTTGAAATTATTTCAGCATCAGATGATGAATTAATTGAGATTGGAAAAAAAGGAATTTTAGATGTTGAGTCTGGTGAAAGACGTGGACCTTTAGCTCTTGATTTAGAATCTATGAAAACAATTCAAACATATTTTAAAGATGTTAAAAATAGAAATCCTTTTGATATTGAATTAGAAGCTTTAGCTCAAACTTGGTCAGAACATTGTAAACATACAATTTTTGCAGCAAAGATAGATGATGTTCAAGATGGATTATACAAAGGGTATATTAAAAGAGCAACTAATGACATTCGTAAGATGCTTGGTGAAGATGATTTTTGCGTAAGTGTTTTTACAGATAATTCAGGAGTGATTAAGTTTGATGATGATTATTTAATTTCAGATAAAGCTGAAACACATAATAGTCCTTCTGCTCTAGATCCTTTTGGTGGTGCAATTACTGGAATTGTTGGAGTTAATAGAGATACTATTGGTGTTGGGATGGGAGCTATGCCAGTAATTAACGGATATGGATTTTGTGTTGCAGATCCTAAAAGTAAACCTGAATTATATAGAGGATTAAATAAAACAAATCCTGCTTTAAGTCCTGAAAAAATTATGAAGGGAGTTATTGCTGGAGTTAATGAAGGTGGAAATTGTAGTGGTATTCCTACAATTCAAGGATTTATGAATTTTCATGAAGACTTTAGAGGAAAACCTTTAGTGTTTGTTCGTACTGTTGGTTTAATGCCTAAAGAAGTTTGTTCAGTTGATTCAACTAAGAAAAAAGCAATTCCTGGTGATTTAGTTGTAGTTGTTGGTGGACGTGTTGGAAAAGATGGTATTCATGGAGCTACTTTTTCGTCTGAAGCGATGGATAGTGGAAGTCCTGCAACTGCTGTTCAAATTGGAGATCCAATTACTCAGAAAAAAGTAAGTGATGTAATTATTAAGGAAGCTAGAGATTTAGGTTTATATACTAGTATTACAGATAATGGAGCTGGAGGGATTTCTTGTTCAGTTGCTGAGATGGCAACAGAGTGTGGAGGTTGCGAGGTTGATTTAGAGAAAGTACCTTTAAAGTATCCTGGGATGAGCGCTTGGGAAACTTGGATTAGTGAATCACAAGAGAGAATGACTTTATCAATTCCAGAAAAAAATTGGAAACAGTTTAATGATCTTATGGAATCACGTGGTGTTGAAGCTGTAGTGATTGGTAAATTTACTGATTCTGGGTTATGTGTTGTTAAACAAGATGGTGTTGAGATTATGAATGTTGAGTTAAGTTTTTTACATGATGGTCAACCTAAAAAAGAATTAAAAACTATTTTTAATAAGAAAACTTTTGATGAACCTAGTTTAGATAATGTTAAAATTAATAAGAGTTTAGTTGAGATTTCAGGGAAATTAAATATTTGTAGTATTGAGTTTGTTAATAGACAATACGATCATGAAGTTGGTTCTGGTAGTATTTTAAAACCTATTTCTGGTGTTGGTGAGATTATATCTGATTCATCAGTTACTCGTCCAATTTTAACTTCTAAAAAAGCTATTGGAGTATCTCAATCTTTATTTCCTAGATATGGAGATATCGACCCATATAATATGGCAAGTTGCGCTATTGATTCATCTGTTAAAAACTTAGTTTGTGTTGGTGTACCTTTTGGAAAGATTGCATTAATGGATAATTTTTGTTGGTGTAGTAGTGATGAAATAGAAAGACTAGGACAATTAAAAAGAGCAGTTGAGGGGTGTTATGATTATGCTGTAGCATATAAAGCTCCATTTATTTCTGGAAAGGATAGTATGTATAATGATTTTAAAGGATACGATAAAGATAATAATCCTGTTAAAATTTCAGCACCTCCAACTTTATTAATTTCATCAATTGGAGTTATGGATGATTATGAAAAATCAGTAAGTTCAGAGATTAAGTTTGAAGGAGATTTAGTTTATGTTATTGGTGAGACTAAAAATGAACTAGGTGGGAGTGAGTTTTATTCATATTTAGGAGAGAAAGAAACTGGTAAAAGTTATATTGGTAATAATGTGCCTAGTGTTGATTTTGATGTTAATAGTTTAACTTATAAGAAAATTACTGAGTTAATTGATAAAAAATTAATTGCAAGTTCTATGCCTGTAAATTTTGGAGGTTTAGGTGTTGCTTTTATGAAGATGACAGTTGGTGGAAATTTAGGTTTAGATGTTGATTTATCAAATGTTTCAAAAGTATGTGATTTATGTGATGTTACAACTTTATATTCAGAGAGTTCTGGAAGAATTGTTATTTCAATTAATCCAAATGATAAAGAAGAGTTTGAGAAAATTTTATCTGGTGTTCAGTTTAATGAGATTGGAAAAGTAGTTTCAAATAAAGTTTTAAATATCAAAGGAAGAGTACAAGAGGCATCAATTAAAATTGTTGATTTAGAAACAAAATATAAGGAGACTTTAGGAGGTTATTAAAATGATAAAAGCTATGGTTATGACAGGACACGGTATTAATTGTGATAGAGAGACAAGAGAAATTCTTGAGTATGCAGGTTTTGAATCTGAAATAGTACATATTAATGATTTAATTAGTAAAAAGAAAAAGTTTTCTGATTTTAGTTTAATTGTTTTTGCAGGAGGATTTTCTTATGGAGATGATTTAGGTTCAGGGAAAGCTTTTGCTGCAATGATTAAAAATAATTTATGGGATGAGTTAATTGAATTTAAAAATAATGGTGGTCTTGTGATTGGTATTTGTAATGGTTTTCAAATTATGAATCATTTAGGTTTATTTGGTGAAAAGTTAGGAGAGAGAATTAGCGCTTTATTACATAATGAATCAGCTAGATATATTTGTAAATGGGTTGATTTAAAGATTAATACTAATTCAAATTGTATTTTTACAAAAGGGATTGAGACTTTAAGAGTTCCAATTGCACATGGAGAAGGTAAATTTTATGCAACAGATAGTGTACTTGATGAACTTGAAAAGAATAATCAAATTGTATCAACTTATGTAGAAAATCCTAATGGTGCATTAAGAGATATTGCTGGGATTTGTGATGTTTCTGGTAAGTTTTTTGGTTTAATGCCTCATCCAGAAAGAGCAGCATTTTTTCATAATTTACCTGAATTTCATAAATTAAAAGAGAAATTAAAAAGAGATGGTGAAAAAATTCCTTATGATGCTGATGGTATTAAGATTTTTAGAAATGCTTTTAATTATTTAAAAAATAATAATTAATATTATTTTTTAGTTTTTATATGTTTATCTTCTATTGATGCAATACTTGGGTCAAATTTGAAAGTATCACCTAGTCTATAGTTAGAATATGTGTCTTTAGAAACATAAAATTTTTCACAGTAGTCATTTCCGTATTCAGTTTTTATATTTTTATCACAAACAGTTAAAATATAATCTTCATCATCAGTTATATTATGTGGTATTTGAATAAACATATTTCCTACCTTTATAGGTATCATTATACTTTTTTTATTTTCAGGTTCAAATGTTTTATTTTGAACATATCCTTCATTTATTTTATTTGTATCATCAATCATTGAGTCAATTGTTAGATATCCAACATATCCTAACATCCCACATATAACTAATTTTAAAGTTTCCATAACTATATATTTATTTATTTATAAATATTAGTGTCGTTACTACTGATAAAAACATCAAGTCATTAGTTTATAAATAAAGTTTTATTATATTATATATTCTAAAAATTATAAAATTATTAGATTTGAGAAATATCTTTTCAACTACTGTTATTAACTATTAAGATAGGTTTTTATGGTTTAAAAAAATAATATCTACTCTGAATTTATATTAAAAAATAAGTAAATTTATATACCTTTAATTTTAAATATTAATTATGATGAGTATTATAGGGGAAATAAAATGATTATTGGAATTATTGGTGGTGGACAGTTATGTCGTATGATGGGTCAAGAGATAGAGAGAAAAAATCTAAACCATGAAATTATTGCGTTAGATCCAACTCCTAATTGTCCTGCAACTCCTTTTATTAAAGAACAAATTATTGGAGATTATAAAGATGAAAATAAAATCCGTGAGCTTGCAAAGAAAGTTGATGTTTTAACTTTTGAGATTGAACTTGCAAATGCTGAGGTTCTAAAAGAAATTGAAAATTATGGTGTTGTTGTTTGCCCATCTCCAGAATCATTGTATACTATTCAAGATAAATTTAGACAAAAAATATTTCTTAAAAAAAATGGACTTCCAGTTCCTGATTTTGTACAAATTAAATCTAGAGAAGATTTAGTTAATGGATTAAATCAGTTTGGATATCCTGCTTTATTAAAAGCTACACAAGATTCTTATGATGGTCGAGGCAATTATGTTATTAAATCAGAAGAAGATATTGATATTGGTTTAAAACTATTTGAAAATAGACCTTTAATGCTTGATAGATTTATTAATTTTAAAAAAGAAATTTCAATTATTGCAGCTAGAGATTTAAATGGAAATATTAAAACATATGATGCTTGCGAGAATATTCATAAGGATAATATTTTAGATATAACTATTGCGCCTGCAAAAATAAGTGATGAGATTTCTAAAAAAGCAGATGATGTTGCAACTAAAGTTATGAGTGTTTTTAATGGTGCTGGAGTTTTTGGAATTGAGTTATTTGTTACAGAAGATGATAATATTTTAATTAATGAAATTGCGCCAAGAGTACACAACTCAGGACATCACACAATCGATGCTTGTAATACTTCACAATTTGAACAACATATTAGAGCAATTACAGGTATGGAGTTAGGTGATACTGATTTAATTAGTAATGCTGTTATGTGTAATATTTTAGGAACTGATTTTGAAGGAGAGTTTGATTTAGTTTGTGATAATTTACCTTCAAATGTAACTGTTCATATGTATGATAAAAAGATTGCAAAACCTAAAAGAAAATTAGGTCATGTTACAATACTTGCAGTTAATGAAATTGATGCAAATATTATAAAAAGTAAAATTGAGTTGAGGAAAAGAGAATGAAAAAATTAATTGAGATAAGAACTGGAAGTAATTCTGATATTCCAAAAATTAAAGAGTGTTATTATTTTTTAAAAGAGTTAGGTATTTCTTTTTCTCCAAGAATTTTATCAGCACATAGAACACCTGAATTAATGGCTCAAGAAGCTCGTGATTTAGAAAAAAATGGATTTTTAGTATCAATTGCTGCTGCCGGTGGGTCTGCTCATTTAGCTGGAATGACTGCATCTGAAACTTGTATTCCAGTTGTTGCTCTTCCAGTTACATCTTCAGTTGGAGGCCTTGATGCTTTGTTGTCTATGGCTCAAATGCCGCCAGGAATCCCAAATGGGTGTTTAGGACTTGGGCAGGCTGAAAATGCTGCAATTTTAGCAGCAAGAATTATGAGTTTAGATGATATGGAAGTTAGAAACAAATTATCTTCTAAACTTGATACAAAAATTTTAGCTGAATTAAATAATATTCCAAATATTAGTATTGTAACAGATAATGATAAGTTAGATACTTCTCTATTAGATAGATTTGGAATAAATTATTCAATTAATTCAAAGATAGATTCGCCAGTTGTAATATATATATTAGATGAATCTGTAATTTCTAAAAGAATTCCAAATGATGTTGAACAAATTTCAATTATCTCTCCAACTGTTAAAGACTTTGAGAATTTTAAATTATCTGAGTTAGATAATTTAGTTGATGGTCCGTACGCTTTTACTGGTGTTCAAAGAGTTTCAAATTCTATGATTTATGCAGCACAAATTTTAGGGAATTATTTTCCTAATGTGCGAGATAAGTTTAAAGAATATAAACATGAGTTATATCTTCAAGTTGTAGAAAAAGATAAATTAATTCAAGAAAAAGGAGTCGATTATTATTTATAATTTCACCATATTATTTTAAATATTAACTTATTTTTATTTATTATTCTACATTAATTACTACTTACAATGACAACATATATAAACTAGATTATATTATGAATGAAAAATTTTATATGTCTACAAAATCATTTTTAAAAGATAGAAAGGAAGAACTTAGAGTTCTCAGTTTAAAGCATCCAGATGTTGAAATTAGATCAAGTACTGAAAATATATATAAATTATATGAGATGAGTACAATTCGAGGAAGACAAAAATTATTGGGTGCTGCAGTTTTAGCTATTGGCGTATTAATTGGGTATGGGATTAATAATTATGATGAATTAGCTAATTTAGAAAAACCAGTTTCAATTAATCAAAAACAACATTTAGATGATAAATTATCAAATACTGGAAATTTCTAAAAAATAAGTATATTTTAAAATATTACATTAAAGTGTCAAGTATTAAATTTACACTCTCTTTTATTCTTTGTTCTCTTGGCCTTAAGTCTGGAGAAAATCTTTTACCTGTTAAAAATTGATATCCTTCAATATATCTAACTGCGATTTCGTTTGCTTGCTTTTTTGTAAACATTTGAGTTTTTTCATCTTTAATCATTCCTCTTGCAAATTCTTTTGAGAAAGATTTAGGATTATTATTTTCATCTAATTCTAGATTTCCTTTACTATCAATTTTCCAAAATCTTGACGAATCTAGAGTATATACTTCGTCTGCAACAACAATTTCTCCTTTTGAATTTTCACCGTGTTCTGTTTTTGTATCAACTAATACTAAACCTTTATCTTTTAGAAATTGAGTTATAATTCCAAATGCTAGAATTGAAGAATTTCTAATTTGAGTGTATTCATCAGTTGTACAAATATTGTTATCAAAAAAGTATTGAGGTTCTTTTGATTCATCATTTTTATCTTTAGTTGATGGCGTATCCATGATGTATGGTAGTTTACTATTTACAAATAAGTTTTCAGGTAAAACGTGTCCGCAAAATGTTCTTTGTCCATTTAAATAATGTTGATATAGTGATGTTGATGTTGAACTTTTTGCCATATACATTCTAATTACATTTTCAAATTTTATAATTTTTACATTTTCTGATGCAATTACTGTAGATGTGGATTTTAGGTTTGGAATCTCAAATTGTGATGACCCTAATACATCTTTTACAAGTTTTAACATAAAGTTATGGTTTGCTGCAAGAACTTGGTCTTTAAATGGGATTGAACCTCTGTTAACATCATGTGTTGAGATTCTATTTGTTCTAAACATTAATCTAATTGGTTCTCCATTTTTAGTTTTTAGTTTATCTGAAAATACTGAATCAGAAACTTTCCCAGGTTGGATTGTACAATCAGTTAATCTTGGAATTTCTCCATCTTCAATTAATTGCGTAATTGTTCTACCTTCATTTACAAGGTCACAATATGTTTCAACTAATTCTTTTATTTCAAGTTTGTTTAAGATTTGTTCCATTTTATAAAATAGTTTCTGGTTCGTATTTAGCCTCTTTAGAATATTTTTCTAAAAGTTCATTTGTAATTTCACATACTTCTTGAATTTGTTTTTTTGCTTTTCCAATAAATTTGTTTTTATCACTTAAAATTTCTTCAATTACTTGTTTTGTAATTCCTACTTTATTTAATATTTCTTCATTTCCTAAATTTTCAGCAAGTTGAGGTTCTTTCCCTTGTCTCATATTTAATGCTTCATTAATTGCGTGTTTTTTAATAATCTCGTGCGCTTGTTCTCTTCCAATTCCTTTTTGAATTGCAAGCATTAAGATTTGTGTTGTTGCTAAAAACGGTAAATATTTGTCAACTTCTTTACTTATTACAGTTTCATAAGGTCCCATTTCATTTAAAATTGTAAGTGTTGTTTCTAATAATCCATCAATTGTATAAAATGCGTCTGGAATTGCTATACGTCTTGTTACAGAACATGATACATCTCCTTCTTCCCATTGATTTCCTGATAAGTTTGCACTCATTGTTAGATGTCCTTTTAATATTGCTGCAAATCCGTTTATTCTTTCTGAACTTCTTGTATTCATTTTGTGCGGCATTGCTGAGGAACCTACTTGACCTTCTTTAAATCCTTCAGTTACTAAATCATATCCTGCCATTAATCTCATTGAGTTTGCAAAGTTTTCACATGCTGATGTGATTGCTACAAGTTTTGAAATTAATGATAAGTCAAAAGATCTTGGATATACTTGTCCAGTTGATTTTAATGTTTCTTTAAATCCTAATTGTGTTGCTACAATTTTTTCAAATTCAATTGTTTTTTCTTCTGAACCTAATATTTTAATCATATCAATTTGTGTTCCAACTGGACCTTTAATACCTCTTAATGGATATTTTTCAATAAAATTTTCAAAATCTTTTATATGAAAATATAATTCTTCAGCCCACATTGAAAATCTTCTTCCAAGTAAAGTTGCTTGTGCTGGTTGGTGGTGAGTTCTTGCAGTTAGAATAATATGGTCGTATTCATTTGCTTTGTCTAACATGTGTTTTAATACAGAGATAGATTTTCCTAAAATTATTTTTGAAGATTTTAATATTTGCATTTGTTCAACATTGTCTGTTAAATCTCTACTTGTCATTCCTTTATGAATGTGTTCTGGCGCGTTTGCAGTTTTTACAAAACTTTCAATGTTTGCTTTTATATCATGTTTTGTTTTCTTTTCAATTTCTTCAATTTCTTCTAAATTAATATCATTTTTTGAAGACTCATATTTTTCAATATCTTCACTAGGAATATCAATTCCTAACTTTTTTTGCGCTTTCATTACACTAATCCATAATTCTCTAAATGCGAGAATTTTACCTTTTTGTGAAAAAATTTCATTAATTTGTTTTGTTGTATATCTTTGAGATAAAACATTTTGATTTGTCATAATACTTTTTACTTTTTAGAGGTTATAAATATTACTAATTTGTCAAAGTTTTTACTTATCAGTGATACTATTCGAAATATTTATAAAGTTCAATTTTTAAATGTATATTATGATGGATTTAAGTAACTTAGAGAATATGGAATATAGTGGGAGAGGAATAGTAATAGGGATGACTCCAAATGGAACTCCTTTTGTAAATTATACTTTAACAGGTAGAAGCCCTTCAAGTCAAGCAAGAACTCTTGAATGGACCGAAGATGGAATTTCTACATCTCCAACAGATAAGAAAACTTTAGAAACGGGAAATAAAGCACTATTAGTGTATGATGCAATAAAGTTTTTAGAAAATGGATTAGTTATTAGTAATGGTGCACAAACTAATTTAGTTGCTCAAACTTTTCAAAATTTTGATGGAAGTGGATACACTCTTAAAAATATTTTAAAAGAGTCATTTAGAAATCCATATATGATTGAAGATATTGATGTAACTGCACATGAACCAGATTCTCCAATTTTTACTCCTAGAATAACTGGAATTTTAAAAAATAATTTATTTGCTTTTGGAATTTGTAGAAGAGATGAGAATGGAGAGACAAGTAGAGTTTATAGTAATGGGACATTAAAACCAGGTCAAGCACATTTTGTATCAACGTATAAGGGAGGAAATGAGAGTCCTATTGTTTTACCTTTTGATTTAAATTCAGCTTTAGAAATGACTATTTCTGAGAATGATATTGGAAAATTAAATTCTGCTTTTACTAATGCTATTGTTTGTGATAGAGATAAACACTTTTTTGTAGCTAGTACAACAGTTGGTCTTAATAATAATAAATTTTCTTCTTATAACATTATTAACCGTGGCGATTTATAATGGCAGGTGAAAATAGAACATTACAATATAGGGAAAAGATGGATTCATCATCTATTCCAAATAATATAATTTTAAATTTAACACAAATTGAAGAATTAAGATATGGGGAAAATCCGGGACAAGCGGCTAAGTTTTTTGTAGAGTCTGGAAAAAAAAGTTCCTTTGAAGTTATAAAGTCAGGAAAAGGTGGGATGTCTGCAACTAATTGGCTTGACGTTTGTCGTGGTTATGATTTATTAAAACATTTTGATGATAGTTCAGTTGCTGTGATGAAACATGGTGTTCCTAGTGGAGTTGCTTCAGAGTATACAGATAGAACTTCTCAAAGAGATATTTATGTTGCGTCAAGAAATTGTGACATACGGTCTGCATTTGGTTCTGTTGTTGCATTTAATAAACCTTTAACAGTTGAGGCTGCAAATGAATTAAGTAAGTATTTTATTGAAGCAGTTTTAGCGCCTGAGTTTGAGGAAGGTGTACTTGGTATTTTAACTAAAAAAGCTGATATTAGAGCAATTATAACTCCTAATTCTTCAAATTTACCTAAATATGAAGAGGATGAAGATGATAGAATTTTTTTAACAACATTACCAGGTGGTTTAATTTTAGCTCAGAAACCATATATGACTGGAATTAAAACTCATAATGATATTCAAAATTCTTATGAAATTGCAAATTCTGATGGACATAGTATTAGTCTTATTAAATCTGCTAATGAGGAACAACTTAAAGAGATGGAATTTGCATGGAAAGTAAATTTTGGTGTTAGAAGTAATGGAATTGTTTTTACAAAAGATAGAAAAACTTTAGCAATTGGAACTGGAGAACAAGAAAGAGTTGGAGCAGTTGAACAAGCAATTGTTAAAGCTTATCAAAAACATGCAAGTTTACATAATATTGATTTTAATTCTTTAAATGGTATTTCAGATTTAGAAAAAATTATAAGTCCTTTACAGGGTTCAATTTGTTCATCAGATGCATTTTTCCCAAAACCAGATTCTATTGAAACGATGGCAAGAGTAGGAGTTGCAGGTGTAATTCAACCAGGTGGTTCTAAGGGAGATTATTCAATTGTTAAAGCAATAAATGAAAATAATATGGTTTTAGGTTTATCTGACAAGAGATGTTTTGGACATTTTTAAAATTGGAAAATTATTTAAATACAGGAACTGCTCAAAAAAATCCTTTTTTTCAAGGACTTAATTTTGGGTCTTTATATAGTCCTCAAGTACAAGGAAAAATGAATGCTGCAGCTTTTATGAGTGGGTCTGGTTCTAATTTTGAAGAAATGTATGGATTAGAAAAAAGATTAGGAAATAATGCTCCATACAAAATTAAAGTTGTTGTTACAGATACAACAAAAGGATATATTAATGCAGGAAAAATTATTCAAAGAGTTACAGGAAATCAAGATACAATTCCTAGGATATTTTTGAAACCTTCTGTAATTATTGATGAAAGATTTAAAGGTAAAGATAATCCATTAAAAGAACGAGGTAGAACTCAATACGATATGGCTGTTATTGAAGAATTAGATTCACATAATGTAAATTTTGGAATTTTAGCAGGATATATGAGATTATTATCAACTGATTTTATTACTAGATTAGGTTTTAATAATGTACACCCATCACCTTTAAATGTAATTAATAAATTTACTGGAGAAAGAGAATTCACTGGGGATAATGCAGTTAGAGATCAAATTTTAGCAGGGAGAAATTATTTACAATCAACTGTAAATGTTGCAAGAGCAGGAGCAGATACAGGAGAAATTTTAATGATTTCAAATAAATCAAATATTGATTTAGGTGGATATTCATTAGATGATTTAAGAAATAATGATGATTTATTAAATAAAATAATTAGTTCTAATCAAGATAGATTAAAGAAAATTGGAGATTTAGATATTTTTCCAAAATCAATGATTTTAACTGCATTAGGAAAATATAAATTTAATCCTAATGGTAAATTAATGTTTAATGATGTTGTAAAGTTTAAAAATTCTAGTGAAATGAAAATGGATGAATTTAATAGAGCGTTAAAACACTTATCAATTAGAGTTTAACGTAATGTTTATAATCTCTTAATTTATATATTTTTTATGAGTGAAAAAATTACATATAAGGATGCTGGAGTTAATGTTGATTTAGGTAATGAGGCGTCAAAAATTTTTTATAAAGCGTCAAAATTATCTTGGAATAATAGGGTTGGAAAGTTTGGGGAAGTTAAATCTTCTCAGAATTCTTTTTCAGGTTTAAGATTTTTAGATTTAGGGGATACTCCAAAAGGTACTAAAGTTTCATTAAGTTCAGATGGGATTGGTACAAAAGTTGAGATTGCTGAGAGAATGAAAAATCATTCAACAATTGCTTTTGATTTGATTGCAATGGTTGCAGATGATGCAGTTGTTAGAGGTGGAGTTCCTATTTCTTTAGCTACAGTTTTAGATGTTAATTCTTTAAGTAAAGATAAAAATGTTTTTAAGTATTTACAACAATTAGGAGAAGGATATACAAAAGCTGCAGATAGTGCTGGTATTTCAATTTCAAATGGAGAACTTGCAGAGTTGCCAGATAGAATTTGCGGGTATGGTGATTTTAATTATAATTGGGGTTCAACTCTTTTATGGGCATCAACGTCTGATAAATTAATTGATGGGTCTAAGGTTGAAGTTGGTTCAAGTGTTGTATTTTTACAGGAAAAAGGATTTAGGTCTAATGGTTTTTCTTTGTTAAGAAAAATCATGAAATCTAATTTTGGTGATGAGTGGCATAATAAAGAAGTTGATGGAATTAAGTTAGGAGAAGAAGCTTTAATTCCTTCAACAATTTATTGTAAATGTGTTGTTGATATGATTGGAGATTTAGGTGAAGATGCTAAGTGTAATGTTCAAGCTGTGTCTCATATTACTGGTGGAGGAGTTCCAGAAAAATTAGGAAGAGTTTTAGAAGAAGTTAATTTGGGTTTAGAATTAGATAATTTATATACTCCTAATGCTTTGATGTTAAAGTGTCAAGAACTTGCAAGTATTCCTGATGAAGAGATTTACAAGACTTGGTGTATGGGTCAAGGAATGGCAATTATTACTAATGAACCTGAAAAGGTTATAGCTATTGCTAAAGAACATAATATTGATGCTAAAGTTGGTGGAAAAATTGTATCTGGACAAAAAATTAGAATTAAAAGTCAAGGTTTTTTTAAAAAAGATGAGTGGTTAGAGTTCTAATTATCATTTTATTTTTTATTTTATTTTTATTTAAATTATAGTATTCTAATTTGGTTCAAATTTGAAACTAAGTTGTTATCCTTGAGTATGACACTCAATTCTTTTATTAGATTCTTTGTTATTTATATTTATGTTAAAAATATTTTAATGTATATTATAGTTATATAATATTTAGATAGTATTAATATTTATTTATATTGTGTACGTAATGTATATGTATTGTATAATATTAGATTTTAATTATTATTTAATTAATTTTTAACAATGTTTTTAAACATAAAATTTGTAATTTAAAATGATGAGAAAGATAATTTTGATTTTATTTGTATTTTTGAGTTTTATTATTAGTTTTAGTATTGTAAATTCTGCAACTTTGTCTAATATTTATGATATTTCAGTTGAACTTGTGTCTGATAAATCTGAATATATTGAAGGTGAGGGGATGAAGTTGAGTTTAGAAGTTACTAATCCATCTAGCAAAGATGTTTTTGGGCAGTTGTCTGGGAGTTCTATTGTTGGAAATACTGGTTTTGATATTTCTTGTATTGAATTTAATTTTCCTAAATCTCAAGGTTTGTCACTTCAGATTTTATCTGCGCAGGCGCAAATGAGTTCTTCAAATACTAAGACAATTACCTTGTTTTCTTCTTGTGGAGGTTCTCAATCTCAGTCAACTCAGACAATTGTTGATAATAGTGTTGCTGTAAATTCTGTTGATTCAGAAGTTGTTACACTTAATCCTTTTACTTTAAAGTATAGTTTTAATGGAACTGATTATGAAGTGTTGAGTAATAGTTTAGATATTACAATTCGTAAGAAGACTGAAGAGGAGAAAGAGCAAGAACAAGAACAACAAGAACAACAAGAACAACAAGAACAACAAGAGCAGGAACAAAAGGAGCAACAGCAACAAGAACAACAACAGTCTGAACAAGAAAAACAACAACAGCAGCAAAATCAAAAGGAATCAGAACAAAATAAACAATCTGGTCAACAACAACAAAACACACAGAGTAATGGACAACAACAAGCTCAAAATCAACAACAATCAGAGGAGCAGAAGTCTGGCGAAGATGGAGAGTCTAAAGATTCCGATGGTTCTGAGAATGAAATGCCTGAACTTCCAAAGGGGGAACAGTTAAGCCAAAAGAAACAACAAGCTTTGAAAAATAATCAACAAAATCAACAAAGTTTATCTCAATTAAAAAATGAGATTTCAAAGATTAAAGTTAATGAGTCACAGTTGTCAAAAAAGAATTTAAGTTTTAATAATCAAACTTTAAATCAAAGTTTAGAGTTACTTGAAGAAACTCAATTAAAAGAATTAGAGGATGAAAAGAATAATAATTGGAAAATTATATTTGCATCTTTATTGTTTTTTGGATTGTTATATTTTATTTATGTTAGATATTTTAAAAAAGTTCCAGAAGTAGTTAACTCAAAAGAAATTTTAGAAGATGAAGTTCCATATTATTTAGAGTTACTAGATTTAGTTTTAGTTGAACTGGAGTATAAAAATCGTGTGAAGTTGCTTGCTCAGAGTGTGCGTGAGTTTTTGTTTGTTGAGAAAAATTTAAAAAAAGTTCCAACGAATAATATTGGATTAAAAATTACAAAAAATAAATTGTTTAAAGATATTTTAAAAAGAGCAGAATTTATTGAATTTGCTAGAAGTTTAGATAAGTTAGAGATTAAAGAGTTAATTATTAAATTAAAGAAAGAGTATAAAATTTTAGATAAAAAAGTTGATATAGTTTCAAATAAAAATATTAATGAGGTTTCAAAAAAATGAGTCAAAATAAAGAATTATTAAAAAAAATTGAGAGTAAAGCAAAGATTATTAGTTCATTAAAAAATGAATTAGGAAAAGTTATTGTTGGTCAAAAAGAAATTATTGAGAAAACAATTATTTGTGTTTTAGCGAATGGGAATTTATTATTAGAGGGTGCGCCTGGTCTTGCTAAAACTTTATTGATTAACACACTTGCTGATGCTAGTAGTTGTAGTTTTTCAAGAATTCAATTTACTCCTGATTTATTACCTTCAGATATTATTGGAACTAAAATTTTTAATCAAAAAGATTCTACTTTTGAGACTAAAAAAGGTCCGATTTTTGCAAACTTTGTACTTGCTGATGAGATTAATCGTGCGCCACCAAAAACGCAGTCAGCACTTCTTGAAGCTATGGCTGAGAAACAAGTTACAATTCTTGGAGACACATATAAATTAGATAAACCATTTTTAGTTTTTGCAACTCAAAATCCAATTGAACAAGAGGGGACTTATCCTTTACCTGAAGCGCAAATTGATAGATTTATGTTTAAGTTACTTGTAGAATATCCATCTAAATCTGAGGAACTTGAAATTCTTGAAAGAATGAC
This sequence comes from Nanoarchaeales archaeon, assembly GCA_013215525.1. Taxonomy (GTDB): domain Archaea; phylum Nanobdellota; class Nanobdellia; order Woesearchaeales; family UBA583; genus UBA583. The sequence goes on from JABSQY010000005.1 coordinate 27,785, forward strand.
TACTAATGTTTTCCCTAGCGCGAACGCGATTATTTCAAATGATGAAATTATTGAATTACAAACTCTTGTACGTGAGGTATATATTGATGATTTAGTTAAAGAGTATATTGTATCAATTGTTGATGCTACTAGAAATCCAAAAGAGTATGATGTTGAGTATGGGAAATTTATTGAGTGGGGAGCAAGTCCACGTGCCAATATTTTTTTAACTCTTGGAGCAAAAGCGTGCGCGTTAGTTGATGGGCGTGAGTATGTGAATTCAGATGATGTGAAAAAAATAGTTTATGATATTTTACGTCATAGATTAATTTTAAGTTATGAAGCTGATATTGAAAATGTTTCAACACATGATGTGATTGATGAAATTTTAGAAAAGGTTAAATGTCCATAAATTTAAGATGGTAAATTAAAAATGACAAGTTTATTAATTAATAAAGATTATAAAAAATTTAGATATTTGTTTAAGAATTCTAAAAATTTGTTTGCTGGAAAATATTCTTCAAAACTAAAAGGACAAGGTGTAGAATTTTGTGATTTGAAAGTTTATGAGTTTGGAGATGATGTTCGTAAGATTGATTGGAATGTGACTGCGAGAATGAATGTTCCTTTTGTAAGAGAATTTTTAGAAGAAAAAGATGCTTCACACTATTTTTTAATTGATGCGTCTGGAAGTATGTTTAATAAGTTAGATGAAATTAAAAAATTAGTTTCAACTTTAATTTTTGCTTGTAATGGTTTTTCAGATAATTTTTCTGTTGTTATATGTAGAAAGAATTTTTTAAAAGTTGTTCCATTGTCAAAAGGAAAAAAACATTTAATTAGATGTATTTATGAATTATCAGAATTAAAAGAAGAAGGGTTTGGAGATATAAATGTTGGTTTAAAATATTTATTATCTACAATTAAAAAGAATTCAGTAATTTCAATTATTTGTGATGATTTGGATTTAGCAGATGATACTTTAAGTTTTATTACAGCTCTGAAAAAAAGAAATAAAGTTAGTTATTTTAATTTTTATAATTCAACAGAATTAGAGTTTGATTTAGGACTTGATGTGTTTACGGATTCTGAGTCTGGTGAAGATGTGATGTATGATTTGGATGATGATGAAGTTTATGAAATTATTTTAAGTTTTAATAATAAGTTAAAAAATTGTGAGAAATTAATTAAAAGAACTGGATCAAAGTATTTTAATTTTGATTGTAAATCTAGTGTTGTTGATGCTATGAGACTTGAGAGGTTTGAGATTTAAAATGACTGAATACCTTAAGTTTACTGATGCATGGATTGTATGGGTTGGAGTTATTTTTATTGTTTTATTTTTATTAGTATATTATTTTTATTTAAAGAAAAAGAAATATTTAGCAAAAAAAATTTCATCAAATTCGATGATAGGTTCTATTGTTCGTAAAAAGTCTAAGAAAGAATTATGGATGAATTTATTTTTAGTGTTTTCAATTTTTATGTTGTTTGTTGCGTTATCAGACCCTCATATTAGAATGAATGATGAGAAAGAAGGAATTTCTGTTGTGCTTGTGATTGATAGTTCTGGGTCAATGATTGCTAATGATTTTAAACCTAACAGGATGGAGGCTGCAAAGATTTCTGCAGCAAACTTTGTTGAGCAAATGAATTTAAAAGATACAATTGGTGTTGTAAGTTTTTCAGATTCAACAAGAATTGTATCTTTTTTAAGACAGGACACAGACAAAATTATTAATTCGATTGCAACTATTTCAGCGAATGGTAGAACTGCAATTGGTGATGGGCTTGCGATGGGTGTTGATATGGTTGCATCAATTCCTAATAAAAAAAGGCTTGTAATTTTGTTATCAGATGGAGAACAAACTGCGGGACAAATTTCTATTGAAGATGGTATTAAATATGCTCAAAGTGAGGATGTAATTGTGTATACTGTTGGAGTTGGTTCAAAGGATGAAGTTGTTCTTGGACACGATTTTTGGGGTAGGCCACAAGTTGCAAGACTTGATGAGAAAAGTTTGAAAAAGATTGCTCTTGAAACTGGAGGTGCATATTTTCGTGCTCGTGATAATGTTGCGCTTGAGAGTATTTATGAAAATTTACCAGATAGAATTAAGAAAGAAAAAGAACTTGTATCCGTTAAAGAAGAAACTGTGGTTTTAGTAATTATTATGCTTATTTCAATTCTTGCTTTGAAGTATTATAAGCGTGTGAAAATTTGGTAATTTTAACGAAGTTAAAATTATTTTATTTATCTGACCAAACTGCTAGTTCATTTCCTGATGGGTCGATGAATTGTAATCTGTGTCCTCCTGGAAATGAAAAGATATCCTTAGATATCTTACCATTAGAATTTAGTATTTTTTCTTTTATTTCTTTAAGTTCTTTGTAAAATAATACAACTAATGCACCGTTTATAATTTCATCTTTAGTTTTTTCAAAACCACCATAAATTCCACTATTTGAAAAACTTGTATACTCTGGTCCATAGTCTGTAAATTTCCAGTTGAATACTTTTGAGTAAAATACTTTTATTTCTTCAAGATTGTTTGCTTTAAATTCTATATAATTTATTTTATTGTTTTCCATAAATTTTGAGAAGTTTTATAAGTTATAATATTTTGTTTTATATTTATGAGACGTGACACGTTAACTGGATATTTAATTGTACTTGTCGGAGATGATAATGATTTATTTCGAGATGAGATTTCAAATTTAGGAATTGCTAATTTAATTTTTGATACAACTGCAATACCAACACAACAATTAGTTGATGAAAAAAAATATAGGTTTGTAACACCTGAATTATTTAAAGAAAAATATTTCACAGAGGATTATTTATTTAAATGGGATACAGTGCAAGGTTCTTTTGGAATATTTAAAAATACTGTGTACAATGCATTACGTAAAGGACAACATTTAGTTTGTTCTTTAAGTTTTGATAATGTTATTGGATTTATTAATAACCGAAAAGTTCCAAAGAAAAATTATATTTTAATTAATTGTACAAATAGTGGAGAAATTCCAAAAGGTTTTGATGAATATTCTTTTGATTTTACTACGTCAAACATTGATGAAATTTGTAAAATTGTTAAAAGACATATTTAATTCATATTTTATTCTGTTTAATATTGTATGATTTAGTTTTATTAGAGTTAAGTTTATATATTATAAATACTATATTCTATTTATGGTAAAAAAAGAAAATATTAAATCTACTACGCCAAAGAAGAAAAAAGGGTTTCAAGTTTTTATTTGGAATTCTAAAATCCATAATGCATTTATTGTGTTACTTGTGGTTTGTGTGTTTTTGTTATTTGGAGCTATGAAAGTACAAACACTGTATATTCATCAATTAAAGACTGACATTATGTCAGATAGAAGTGAAGCTTTTGATTATGAGTATGATGTGATGCTTGCTGAGGATTTTTTAGAAAAAACAGAACTTGATTCTTTAAGTATTGCTGGTATGGTTAAATATTATACAGATAATAATTATGAAGATATTTATTATAATGCCGGATATGTTGAAGCTACTCTTGATCAATGTGGTGATAAAGGTTGCTTTAGAGTTACATACAGATATAATCAAAATAAGGGATTATATATTGATGTGTTACAGAAAAGAATTAAATAATTCTTTTTATTTTTATTATTTTATAGTTTTAATTCTCTATAATTTTAAATTAAAGTTCTTCTCTTAGTTTTCCTAAATAAATTGCGGACACAATTCCTATTGCTAATAAAACTGAAAATACTTGTTTTGAATCTCCAAAAAAGTATAATACTATTAATAAAATCGTTCCCATAATTACTTTTGCACTATGAATTCCTAATTCTCTTAATATTACATAATCCATTGGATTTACATTTTTTGCGTTATTATAAAATATTGACATAAAAGTTATTCCAAATACTGAATTTGTAAGTTTTGTAATTGTTTCAACTATATAGATTAAAATTCCACTAAATGTTAATACTAATATTCTTAGTATCCAGCCAAAGGATTTTAATTTAGATGTTTTTGTTAATATTGATCTTTTTGGATGATTGTCAATATATTTTTTAAAGTATACCATTAAAAAAACACTAACTATTGATACAAAGGAAAATAAACTTCCTAAACTTAAAAAGTTATTTGATAATAATGTATATAACAAAATTGGCCAAAATCCCATATTTAAAAACCCTTCAATTCCTTCTGCAAAAAATGCTTTAAATGGTGTTTTAAATCTTGGCGTTTTATATAATCTTATATAATCTGAATATTTATATTTATGATTTTTAATTTTTAAATCCTCTGCAAATAATAATGGGATAGATCCGATTATAATGATTATTAGAGATAATATTAATAATGAAGTTAATGATACAAATTCTAAATAATATCCACCAATTAGTGGCGCTAGCGCTGATACAATAGTAATTATTATTTGTAGAGTTCCGATTTGACTAGCTGAATGTTTTTTGTTTGAGTTTGCAATAATTTCAGAGTGCATTGCTGGCCAGAAAATTGCCATATGTAGTCCATAAGATAACCAAGATATGTGAAATATTATTAAACTTGTATCAATGTAGTTTAGTGTTGCGATGTGAAATAGATATACTGGTACGCTTAATAAAAGAGAATATTTGAATCAGATTTTATTTATTATTTTACTTGTGTGTGGGATTAATACTAAGTAACTAAATGATATTGCAATTATAAAAAATATTACATATGAAAATGAATATCCTAAAGAGTATATGTATACTGGCGCAAATATTCCAATTAATGATTTTACAAATGTTAGTAATGCTTGAAAAATATATAACTTTGACATTTTATCATGGAGAAGTTTATGAGTTAATGTCTCGTGTTCGTGGTGTAACATAATATTTTTTAATTTTTTTTGTTTTTAAGAATTAGTCATTTATATATAAAAAAACTTTTAGTTTTTTAATAAATCATTTCCAAACCAATAGTTTGGTAAATTGAAATTCACAAACTCCAATGGATTTTGGAATATACTGAAATTAAAAATTTCAGTATACTTCGTTCTCAATAATTGAATTTAAACCTATTGATGATATAATTCCAATTAGTACTAATAATGTTAAATTTGAAAAACTATTTTCTATAAATGATAAGATTATAATTAATATAAAACAAAAAATAACTTTTGCCCCATGTAAATATAATACTCTTGTAAGTAATGCTTCTATAAAATTTTTACTGTTTGTGTTATTATAAAAAATTGATGTGAGTGTCATTGTTGAGATATTTGAGATTAGTTTTGAAATACTTTCAACTACATATAAAAATATTCCTCCAATTGTTATAAAAAATATTCTTGATAACCAACCTAGAGATTGAATTCTTGATGCGATTTTTAGTACTTTTTTTTTAGAGTGTTTATCAATATATGATTTTAATTTGATTAACACAAAGATTGTAACTATTGATAATCCAGTATACATTAATCCTAAACTTGCAAAGTTATTATTTAAAAATATATAAAGTATAATTGGCCATAAAAATACTGAAAGTGTAACTTCAATTCCTTCACACATTTGTGTAATTTTAGTTTTTCTGTTTGTTTTTTTTTTAATTAATTTTAAGTAATCTTTATGATGAAAGTTAATTTTTGGAATTTTTGTATCTTTAGATAATAGTAATGGTAAATTAGAAACAACTAAAAAAAATGTTGTAAAGATTAATAATTTATTATATGTTAAGTATTCTAAAAAAATTCCTCCAATTACTGGTCCAATTGTTGTAAGTATTGTTGAAATTATTTGAAGAGTTCCTAGTTCGTTTCCTCTTGATTTTCTACTTCCATTATTTATTACTTCACATCTAAATGTAAACCAAAATAGTGCGATATAAAATCCTCTTGATAACCAAAGTATATGAAAAAAAATTGGATGAGTTGTGATGTATTGTAATGATAATAATTGTATGAAAAAAAATGGTGAACTTAATAATAATGTATATTTCATTCCAATTTTATTTATTATATATACAATCGCAGGCGCTATAATTATGAAAGTTAAAGAGATTCCTAATGCAAATAATAAAATCATACTTATGCTGAATCCCAAAGAGTAAAGGTATACTGACATAAATATACTTACAAGTGAACTTACAAATGATGTTAGTGCTTGATATATGTAGAGTTTTGACATTTTTGAATGCAGAAGAGTGTGTGTTAGTTCTTGCATTGCTGGTGAGTGTAACATAATTATTTTTACTTTTAATTGTTTTTAATAGTTTAGAATTATTTTATTATAAAACTTATCACAAACTCCAATGGATTTTGGAATATATTGAAATTAAAAATTTCAACTAAACTCATTTCCAAACCAATTGTTTGGTAAATTGAGATTCACAAACTCCAATGGATTTTGGAATATATTGAAATTAAAAATTTCAATATATTTCGTTTTCAACAATTGAATTTAATCCAATTGATGATACCATTCCTATAAATAATATTATTGTTAAGTTTGAAAAGTTTTCTTCAATCATTAATAATATTATTATTAATATTATACTTAATATTATTTTTGTTCCGTGCATATATATTGTTCTTGTTAAAAGTGCGCGCATAAAGTTTTGACTATTTGTGTTATTATAAAATATTGATGTGAGTGTAATTGTTACAATGTTTGTGATTAAGTTTGCAAAAGTTTCGATTAGAAATAAGAATACACTTCCAAAAATAGTTAATATTGCTCTTAGATACCAACTTATTGATAACATCTTTGAAGCTTTTTCTAGTACTTTTTTTTTAGATATTTTATCTATATATTTTTTAACTTTAAATAATGCAACTACAGTAATTAGTGAGATTATTGTATATAATAATCCTAATACTGCAAAGTTTTCTTTTACAAATACAAAAATAATTATTGGCCAAATAAATGTAGATAATAATAATTCAACACCTTCTGCAACGTGTGAGATTTTACTTTGTTTATTAGTTTTTTTTCTAATTAAATCAATATAGTCTGAATGTTTAAATTTAATTTTTAAAAGTTTAATGTCTTCAGATATCATAAGAGGAACATTTGATAGTATTAATAGAAAAGTTCCAATTATTAAAAGGTTCCAATAACTTACATATTCTAAAAAGACTCCACCAATTATTGGAGCGACTGCGGTTAGTAATACTACAATTGTTTGTAATGTTCCTATTTGCTTTGTTCTATTTTCTCTACTTGAATTCATTATTACTTCTGCTTTAAATGATATCCAAAATAGTGACATATAGATTCCTTGCGAAAGCCATAAAATGTGAAAAAATAACATGTTTTGAGTTATGTATTGTAATGATATTAAGTAGATAATGTAGAATGGTGTACTTAATAATAATGTATATTTTAGTCCAATTTTATTTATTATAGAAATTACAAGTGGCGCAGTTATTATGTATGTTGAAGAAATTCCAATCGCGTATAATAGAATTAATATTATACTAAAATTGTTATGGTATAAATATACTGGAACAAAAATTCCTACAAGAGATGTTACAAATGCTACGAGCGCTCTGAAAAAATAAAGTTTTGTCATTTTATTTTTTAAGAGAGTTTCGTGTAGTAGATGTATGTGGGAATTGTGTAGCATATATTTACAAAATTTTATTTTTATATATCTTTTTAATTTTTATTAAAATGACAACTGTAAGGTTGCAATTTCCAATTAAAATTAATAAAGTATTTAAAGTATAATTAGATTATATTAGTATGGTAGATTTTAGTAAAATTATGCATCATTTTCATATTAGGAAAAGGGTACATCAAAAATTGGAAAAGTTTCCAAGTACAGATTCTAAAAAAAGATTTTTAGATAAAATTATTTATTTTGTTGGAGTTTCAGGTCCAATTATGACAATCCCTCAAGTGTGGGAGATTTATTCTAAACATGATGCGACTGGAGTTAGTTTAGTGTCATGGGGTTGGTATTTGGCGACTGCTTTTGTGTGGTTAACTTATGCAATTGTTCATAAAGAGAAACCGTTAATTATGACTTATGCGTTATGGATTTTAATTGAAATAGTTTTAGTAGTAGGGATAGTTTTATATTCTTAATTTTTTTATTTTTAATAATTTTTTAATATTTTTTCTCGCTGTGCGAAGTTTCCATATTGTGCCACTAGTACTATTTTTTAGTAGGTTGGCGAGATATAGATTCTACACCACCATACAAAAAAACTGCACTATTGACAAAATCTGAAAACGAAATTAAAATTAATCTAAAGTTAGCTATCGCTATGTTTTTATTTATTTTTTAAAAATTAGTTTTGTAAAATATATTATTTTTATTTTACAAGTTTAAGTTTATTACATAAACTTTTCAAATCGCTTGTTAATGGTGCTACGAATTTGTGTTCTTTTCCATCGTATTCAAACTCTAATGTTTGCGCGTGTAGGAATTGTCTTTTTAAACTATTTTCAAATACTTTGTTAATGTAATTATTACCATACATTTTGTCAGCAATGATTGGATGTCCGATTGATTTCATGTGTACTCTGATTTGATGTGTTAGTCCAGTTTCGATTTGAATCTCTACCATTGTTACTGTTTCTTCTTTGAATTCGTATTGGTCAATTACTTTGTAGTGTGATACAGATTTTTTTCCACCAGTTGGTACAATTTTCATCTTTTCTTTCATTCCTTGTTCGTTTCTTTCCATTTGAACTTCAATAGTTCCTTCTGGATTGTCGAATTGTCCATCACATAATGCTAAATATTTTTTTGTAACTTTTCTTTCAGCGAATATCTTATTTAATTCTCGAAGTGTGATTTGGTTTTTTGCGCAAACTAAAACTCCTGATGTGTCTTTGTCTAGTCTGTGTACGTGGAAGTAATTAAAATCTTTAATGTCTCCTTTTTTATTTTTTAAGTATTGTAGGTGTAGTGATAATGATGTGTCGTTGTCTTGAGCTCCTTGAACTACAACACCTGCCTGCTTGTTTAGGATTAATAAATTTTGATCTTCATATATTGTATCAATTCCTAAATTTTTAGCTTCTTGGTTTTCTTCTGTGTTTACAGTTTGGTTTGCGCTTCTTAATTCAATGTCATCAAGCCAGCACTTTAACACGTCACCAGTTTTTAATTTAACTTCTCCTTTGATTTTTTTACCGTTTATTGTTAATCTTTTTTCTTTGATTAGGCGGTGTACCTTAGTGAATGGTACGTCTATCATTTTCTTTATGTAGCCCTTTGGGGATACTCCTTCGTAGTCTTTTGTTATTGTTATTTCGAATGCCATTTTTATTATTGTTTAAGATTATCTTTGATAATCTTGCTATATATTAAAAAGAATACTTTTATGTTTAAAAGTGTGGTGTTTTTATGTTTTGCTCCTTGCTTTGCAGAGTTTCCATATTTGTACTATAGCACTAAAATTAAGACACAATTCGATATAGCAATGCTATTAATCGAGTGTCTGAATTTCAGCACTCTAGCACAAATCTGAAAACGAAGTTTTAATTGAGGCGAAAATTGGCTTCGCGTGTATATCTGCCTTTTTGTTTTACTTAGTATATATTTTCTTTTTCAGATTTTCATAGATTCCTTTTGTAAATTGTATCCAATTGTAATTTTTATCTTGAACTAATAAATCATAATGTATAATGTATTCTTCTGTATGTTTTTTGAATAATTCAATACTTGAATTTAATTCTTCTGGGTTTCTTGCGTTAAAATATAATATTAAATCGTAATCTCCAATAAAGTTTCCAGCATAAAATATGTTTTGTAATTTTAAGAAAGGTTTCTTTAATATCTCATGTGGCGTGTTCTGTTTAATTCTTACTAATAAAAAATAAGTTACAAAACCTTGTTTTGATAAGTTTGGAATTGCTCCAAAATTAATTATTACTTTTTTTTCAATTAAATTTATAATTTTCTTTTTAACAGTATTTCTATCTATGTTTAATTCTCTACTTATGTTAATTAAAGACTCTTGTGGGTTTTGTGATAATATGTTTAATATCTCAATTTCTTTTAATGTTGGGTTATACTTTACAAAATCTTTTGATACTGGAAAACTTTTTGTACATAATATATTACTAAATGAATGGTCTAGTTTTTTTTGAAACTTTGTATTTAAATTTAGAATTGGATTTAATTGCGTAAACTCTAAATCTGATAAATGCGTTAATATAATATATTCTTTTATTTTATTTTCACATAATTCAAATAGTTCTTCACGGATTTTATTTAAATGAAAACTATCTGTTGCATCTAGTATTATTTGTAAATCATATCTTCCAATAAATGAATTTGTCCACATAACATATTTATGTTTTGAAATTAGTTTAATTATGTCTTGCTTATTTTTAACTCCAATATCAAATCTTAATAATATGTGGTATCTTGTAAATCCTAAAACTCTTGAATCTATAAATAAAATGTTTTGTTTGATGTGTTTTTGTTTAATTAAATTATTTATTTTGTATGAAATTGTATCTTTTGATAATTTTAATGCTTTTGCAATTGTTGTAGTTGGAATTCTACAATTTTGAGCATATATTTCCATGATTTGTAGGTCTTTTTTATCCATTATTAGAATATTGTTTATTATATTATATAAATATTCCTCATTTTGATTAAATATGATTAATTGGTTTCTTATATTGTTTAGTACTCTTATTATTTATGGAAATACAAAAAAACTTAATTGGAACTGTTTTTAAGACTGGATATAATGTTTTTAATGAAAAAGGATGTGTTATTGTTGGATTAAGTCAAGGGAATTCTTATTTTAAAGTTGACTTAATTAATAATTTGTTAAATTTTTGTAAAAATAATTTTTCTTTTGTAAATATTATGAATGCAGATAAACCTTCTATTTATACATACTTAGCTTTAGGACATAGTTTAGAAAAATCTGTTAAAAAAGCAAATAAAAATGGAAAATTATTAACTAATCATTGTAATAAGTTTATATCAAAAAGTTTAAGTTCAAAATTTAATTTATTTGATTGGGGAGTTGAAATTGATTCAAATAAAATTTATCAAGATGAATTAAAGAGATTAAAAGTACTTTTTGAATCTAACTTAAAATTTAAAGATGATGTTTGTAATACTACAAAATCTGTTTTAGAAAATAAAATACTTGATGTTTCTAAATTAGATTTAGGAATTTCAATTGGTGTTAATTATTTATTATGTGAACTTGCTTTTTTGTCAGTTTCTTGTGACTTATTTGGGATAGATAAAATTGCTTATATTTATCATAATAGGTGGGAGGTGTTTGAGAACTTTGTGAATGGTGTTTATGATGGGAAGATAAATAAACATATTGGTTTTATTATTGTTAGGTAGGCTTGTTTTTATTGTTTTGCTCCTCACTTTGTGGAGTTTCCACATTTGCACCAATGCACCAATTTTTTGTAGGTTGGCGAGATATAGATTCTACGCCACCGTACAAAAATTCGGCACCTTGATACAAATCTGAAAACGAAGTTTGATTTGAGGCGAAAATTGGCTTCGCTGTGTATGTCTGCCTTTTTGTTTTTGTTTATTCGAATATATTTATAACTATCTAATTATATTCATTTTGTTTGACAAGTTTTATATTATCTTTCCTTTACTTTGAAATAAATATGTTCAAATTAATTAATTTTTTTAGTTTTATCTAAATTTAAATAATTATTTGATGATACTACTTTAGTTGTTGATTCTTTTTCTAGTTCTTTAATTGCATTTTTAGCAATATTGCCACCTTTTCTTGCTGATTCTAAATTTTCGTTAAATCCTTGTGAATTCAAATCTTTAGATATTTGAGTTGTTGATGCTTCTCCAAGCATTGAAAATATTAATTCTAAGTCCGTCATATGGTCTCTTAAATTTTGATTTGGTTTTATAATTCCTTTATGATTTTTATGTTCTTTAATGGATTTATCAAAGGTTGCTTTTGAAATTTCATTTGTTAAAATTGCGAATTCTTGTGACTGTTCAATTCCTCTATTTTTCCATTCATCAGTTAATTCTTCTCTTACTGCTATTCCTCTTAATCTTTTTTCAATCCAACCTTTTGAATAACCTTTAACTTCATAATATTCTTTTACTCTTTGTTGTGCTAGTTCTGGATTTTCAATTTCTAATAGTCTATCTTCTCCAACTTGTGCTAACCATTGTTTAAATGGTTCTGCTTTTTTAGATGGAACTGATTGTATGATTCTTAAAAGTCCTTTTCTTGATACGCAATCTGTAACTCTCAACTTTCCATCAGTTGCTTTTAATTTCAACTGTCGACAATTTGTCGATAGTTCAACTCCTTGTTCTAATTCTCTTTTTTTTAATCTATACCAGTAATCTTTTGCATCTTTACTATCAGTTAATACTCTTATTATATCCACAACTGAAAAATACCATTCTTCATCATGCCACATTCTTCTTATTTTTTGGTTTTCAAAATTAATTATTTCTTCCATTTTGGTTTAATTAATATTATAAATATTTAAAGTTTTATATATATTTATTTTATGTTGAAGTGAAACTATATATATGATATAAATCTGACGTTTATGTTACTTTGAAATATATTTTATTTTTTTAATTACTCTAATATAAAATCTTTTTTTAAAGATTTATTATATCTAAAATTTGTTTGCTCAACATCAACTTTTCCTTTATGATTGTAATAGTAATTTTTATCAGTAATAAAATTATTATATTTGAAAGTTTCAACATCTGCTCCAGTTAAAATATTATAATTATAATAAACATTAAATTTATCTTTTCCATAATCTTTACTTAAGAACTGATATGACTCTGGATCAGTAATATTTTTCATTATTTTATTTTTAACATAAACATTATTATTGTCTTTTGCTATATCATATACACTGTTTAAAATTATGAAAGACTTAGAATCTGAAAACGAAGTTTGAAATTAGGCGAAAATTGGCTTCGCGTGTATGTCTGCCTTTTTGTTTATTCAAATATATTTATGGAATGTACACTTACAAACAAAGCGAAACTATCAAAAGGATTTATTTATTTCGCGAAGCCAATTTGAATTAATTTTCCTTTACTTTGGAATATGGTTATTTATCCCAGTTTATAACTTTTTCAAAATTAAACATTTGTTCATCAGATAATTTTTGTTTATTATAATTAAACTTTTGTCTATCGTACCAATTAACTAAAATCTTATCGTCATTATCTGAGTTTTTTCTATTTGGTAATCTATTATTGTTTTTAATAAATTCAATTAATAATTTATAGTTTTTAATCCATAGTTCTAATTGACTATTTTTATTTATGATACTTTCCCAACTCCATATGGGTATGTTTTCCATTAATTCAATTTTTTTTTGAGTTAATTTATTTTGTCGAAATAAATATTTTTGTCTTTCAAACCAACTTACTATATCTTTGTCATCATTATTTACTTTTTTTCTATTTGGGAGTCTATTATTATCTTTTATAAAATTAAACAAAGTATTATAATTTTTCATCCATAATTCTAATTGCCCTTTTTCACTTATTGAACTTTTCCAATTCCAAAGTTGAATATTTTCCATAAGTTCAACTTGTTTTTTATTTAATTTATTTTGTTTGTATGAGTGCCTTTGTCTTTCAAACCAAAGTATTATTACTTTATCATCACTATTCTTTTTTTTTCTATTTGGGAGTCTATTATTATCTTTTATAAAATTAAACAAAGTATTATAATTTTTCATCCATAATTCAGATTTATTTCTTTCACTTCCCCAACTCCAAAAAGAGATATTTTCCATAAGATTAATTTGTTTCTTATCTAATTTATTTTGTCGAAATAAATATTTTTGTCTTTCAAACCAATATACTATAGATTTATCATCACTATTCTTTTTTTTTCTATTTGGAAGTCTCTTATTTTTTTCAACAAATTTTGAAAATATTTTATAATATTCACTCCAAGATTTATAACTTTCTTCTTTTCTATAACCCCAAAACCATTTTTCTAAAGATTCAAGTAGATTTATTTGTTCGTCAGATAATTTTGAGTATGGGATTTGTCCTCTATAAACTCTTCTTTGTATCATACACCAAACTCCTAATTTTTTTTCAGAAGGTATTTTAGAATCACCTTTAGGCATATTTCCTTGGTTTTTTGAAATAAAAATTAATAAATTATCATATATTTCTCCCCATTTATCTCTCCTTGTCCAATACCAACTAGGGAGAGACTCTAATAATTTTATTTTTTCATCAGATAATTTTTCTTTACTTTTTTCTCTTCCTGAAAAAATTCCTCTTTGTCTTTTAATCCAAGTATCTAATTTTTCTTCTGGTTTTGAAACTTCTTTAAATGGACTTCTATAATCTTGTTTAGTTGGATGTCTTTTATATTTCTTAATAAATAGTTTTACTTTATTATAACTTATAAACCACATATCTTTTCTACTCCAAATCCAATGTTCTAAGTTTTCTAAATCATTAATGTTTTCTTTATTTAGTAAACCTTTTGTAAAATTTTGTCTTTGTATATTACACCACTTACCTAATTCGTGTTCTGTTTTATCTCTTGAAGCATTCGCAGGTGTTTTATTATTTAAGTTAGTGAATCTTTTTACAGCGTTATAAATAGTTTTCCAAGATTCTGATTTTATGTCTATAGATGCTCTTGTTTCAAAAGTTCCATCTGCTCTATATTTATAATAATATTTTATAATTCCTTTTATTATTTCTGTTCTTTCTTTAGAAATAATTTTCATTAATTTTTCATCTAATACTAATGTTTCATGCTCAGAAGTTAGTACTTTTCTTTTTTTAAATTGAATGTTTTTTTCAAAAGTAATTTCAGATTTATAATGTGCAACTTTATTTCTGATTTTTTGAATTTTTTCTATAGATTTCACAATTTTTTTAATTTCAACTTTATCAAAATTTTCAATTTTACAAATTTTTTGAAAAATTATAACTTTATTTTCAAAATTGAATTTTAATAAAATTGTTTCTTGAAAAAATGAAGTTTTAGAAGTTCTTGGAGAAATATAATAATCTGAAATAAATGTTTCTAAATATGATTCAATATGTAATATTGTTGATAAAATTTCTCCAATTTTTTCATGAAATTCCTTTATCTTTTCTTTCATAAATTATTCTAAAAATTAATATTTATAATACTATTGTCTAAAATTGATATAAAATTTCAATTTAAAGGAAACTAATTCCAGACTTTAGAAAAAATCCACCAAATTGTTTTAAAACTAGAAAATTACAAGTAACACATATTATGCCAACTTTGAGTTGGTATATCTTGAAAAAAGTTTACTTTTTGAGTGTTATTATTATTATTATTCTGAAAAACCAACTTTAGAATTAAAACTTTAAATTTCTATAAATCAAAAGATTCTGTTGAGTTTAATTGTTCTTTTATGAATTTATTTAAATCTTCGATTAAATTTGTTGTGGATTTTGTATATTTATCAACATCTTTTCCGCTCATTTGGATTTGATTTTTTTCTACTTGTTTATACAACTCATACATTTGTTTTATTTGGACACCGTATTTTTCTATTGGAGTTCCTTTTAATTTTACTTTAAATATTTCAGGGATTTCTTTTGGACTACTTGGAGTTATTTTCTTTGCCATTAATGCTGCGTGTGCCATGTCAACTGTTGCGTAATATAAATCTAGAAAACTGTTTTGCATATGTTTGTGTGTTTCCTCGAGCAGTGTTTCTGCTCTTGCTTTGTAGTTGTTAATTGCTTCAATTGTTGGTCGCATTCTACCAATTTCTAATAAATATTGTAGTGGCGCGATTAAATCTCTATCAAATAATGGAGTTCCGTGTCTTAAAATGTTTGTTAAAACTGGGTCTCCTTTTCTACTCATGTCCCATAATGCTGATAAATTAATTGTCATTAAATGGATTTTTCCTTTTGCAAGGTCTGTGTTTAGTTTGTTTGTAATAATTCTGTACGCTTCTCTTAATTCATCTGTTACAAAAACTGTAACGTTATTTAATACAACTAAAATGTCAATGTCTGAATCTTTGTTTAATGTGTCGTTTGTATTAGATCCGAAAAGCACAATACTTCGAACTAGTTCTCCCATTTCTTTAATTAAATTTTTTGAAAATTCTCTTGTAATTCTTAAATTTTCAATGTGATAGTTTTCTTCGTTTGAAGTTTGTTTTTGATTTTGTTTGAAGTCCATTTTGATTTTATTTATATTTGATTAATATTTTTGAGTATTTTTTATTTTTTTACCTTTTTGTTACGCTTTAATTTGGTGATTTACTAAATCTAATTCGATTCTTGACAAGTCATCAATTATGTCAAACATTTTTCTTGATATATCTTTTAAGTCTTTTATTTCATCATCTTTTTGAGATAGTTTTTCTTTTAATAAATATAATTCAAGTTCAGAGCTGTGAGTTTGCTCTTTTAGTTTTTTAATCTCTGCTTTCATTTCAGATTTATTTTCTTTAATTGATGTTTTATTATGTTTGATTGATTCAATTAAACTTGAAATTTTTAAATGTTCACCGTGAGAGTCTGATACAATTTGTTTTAATTCTTTAATTTCAGCTTTCATTTTTTCAAATTCAAACGCTGAGATTTCATCTGGTTTGTTTTTTACGTGGTGTTTGATGTGGTGAATTTGTTCTTGAAGATGATTTGATACGTTATGGATTTGTTTTGAAATTTCTTTATGGTTTGATAAAAATTCATTATAATTGTGAGAAATTTTATCAGATAAAAATAACATATCATTTTTAACTTTTGAAAAACCTTCTTTGATTTTTGGAAGTTCTGTTTTAAACATACTATTTTTTACATTTTTAGTTTTTTAATGTATGGTTTTAATTAGTAAGTTGTGACTGAAAGGATTTTCGATATGTTTTTATAATTAGGTTGTTTGATTATATTTATGTTTATTAAAAATATTAAATTTAATTATGTTTACGTACGTGATTCAGGTGTTAAAATAGATTCAAATGTACATCCATTTAATTTAGATGTTTTTAATTTTTTTAAGAAAGGAGGAGAATTAATTTTTAATTCAAATGTTACTTTTTTTGTTGGAGAAAATGGAGCAGGTAAAACTTCATTTATTGAAGCGTTCGCTTATAAACTTGGTTTAAATAAATTTGGTGGATCTAAAAACTTTATTTTAAATGAAAATGAAAAACCAGTTTTATCTGATTTTTTGTCTATTGTTAAAGCTAATAATGCGTTATCAGGTGATGCTTTTTTTTTTAGAGCTGAAAATTTTTTTAATTTACAAGATGATTTAGATAAATATCTTAATACTTCTAGTACGTATACTGGTAATTCTAAAAATTTTCGAGAAATGTCACATGGTCAAGGTTTTAAAGCTTTTTTCGAGAACAGGCTTGGTGATGAAGGAATATATATATTTGATGAACCTGAATCTGCTTTATCAGTTCAATCACAAATAGAATTTTTATTTTTATTAAAGGAGTTATCAAAATTAAATAATCAAATTTTTATTGTTACACATTCGCCTATTATTTTATCGTTTCCGAACGCTGAGATATATGATGTGTCGCTGGACTTTGAGAAAGTAGATTATGAGGAGACAACGCAGTTTTGTGATATGAAGAATTTTATTAATAATGTTGATAGATATAGATATGATTTAAAAAAAGATTAAATAAATATTATATATTTTATTCTCCTCCTCCTCCATCTCCACCCTCGAATTCAATTCCGTGATTAATTAAATTCTTTGAATTTGATTTTTTTTCATCATTTCTAGTACCGAATACTATTTTTTTTAAAATCACAATAAACATTAAAACTAAAATTGATAAAGAAATGTCGGTTTTAGTAATTAAACTATCAAAAACCCTATAAAAATCTTCACTAAATTTATGAATATTTTTATATTCTTTAATGTCCAAGTCTTTTTTATTTATATAATTTCCATGTTTATCAAAGAAATTATCTTTGATTTCAATTATTAATTCTTTAATTTCTTCATCATTTTTTATAATTTTTAATAAGTTTGTATAATTTGTTTCATTTGATATAAAATCAATAAATTGTTTTATACCGTTTGGATTTTCCATATCAATTGCAGATATTAATGTGTATAAATTTATATTATAGTTTGTTTTACAATTTTCTATTATATTTTGTAAACCTGGATATTCTTTTTTTAGTTCTTGATAAGCTTCAGTTTGAGTTACTAATGCGTATTGAGTTGCTAAATTTATTGAATCTTTATTTTCTAAATGTTTTATTGCTTGCGCATTACCAAACATATTTATTATAAAAAATAAACCTATTCCTAGTTTTTTAATTTTTCCCATATTATTAAATTTAAAAATATGATATATAGTTATATCTTTTTATTAAAAGTGACAATATGATAGATAAGTAAAAAATAAAAGTATTTGTGAAAAAAGTAGACTAATTTAATAAAGCAAATTATAATATATTTATTAATACATAATTAAATGCCATAATTTCTGATAAGAATAAAACTAATTTAAATCCTATGTTTAATGTTCTATAAATTGAGTCTTCATCTCCAAAAGATTGGAATAAAGCGTATATATTAATTATAAATGAAAATACAATTAAACTTCCTCCCCATTTATAATTATCAATTAATAATAAAAACATACCTAGTATAAATGATACTAATGCAGCTAGTAGCATACTTGGTCTTATTATTGCACCTTCTATAAAATTCTCTTTTGTAAAATCTTTTTCAGATAGACCAAACAAATATCTTTGCTGTGTCGTTTTTGATTTTGTAATCCTTTTAATATGTTTCATAACATTTTTTATTTCTTTTTGTTTATAAATATTATTTACTTTGTTTTAATTAGAAACTATTATAAAGTTTTAAAGTTGTATTTTTTTTATGAGCGATAATAAAGTAACCGATGAGCCTTTATCATTTGAAAAGGAGTTAAGTAGATTACCACCTGAAATTGTTACAATTTTAAAGAAGAAAGAAAAAAAGTTTTCTAGTTTTATAGAACTTTTAAAAAAAAAATCTAAAGGAAAGGACATGGGAGTGTTCTTAACACCACATATAGAGTTAAAAAATAATGTTCCAACACCTGATTTTAATAAGTTAACACTTAATTTTTTATATGATGATTTTGATAAACCTTTACCTGAGTTTAATCCTAAAATGTTCTTTGAGAAAGAATTTGATTCAGTTTTAGAAATTGTAACTATTAAAGATAAAGATTGACAAGAACAATCTAAATATGTTTTAAAGGAAGATAAAAATATTACATTTTTTCCAACAACAGTTCAACATTTACGTGAGAATTGTTTTGATGGAATTTATGATGATATGAAAAGATTAGGGTCTTCTATTGTTTATTATGATTCTCGTGGTTTTATTTCTGCGTTAAAAACTATTGATATTCATAGAAATATGTTACTTCAAAAGTTTGAGAAGTATGTTGTTGTATATGCTGGAGCTGGAAGTTGGTTACGTGGTGAGAAGTCAAATGATTTTGATGTTTTTGTAGTGATTGATGATACAGATGTGAAGCGTATGCCTCGTATGCAGGTTAAAGATCAATTAACTAAAATTATTTGGCAAATGAGTCGTGAGATTGCGCAAGTTACAGGAATTCAAATCCATATTCAAGTTTATTTATTAACAGATTTCTGGGATGCGTTAAAAGATGCACATCCAGTTATGTTTACATTTTTACGTGATGGTGTTCCATTTTATGATAGAGGAATTTATGGAGCTTGGAAAGAGTTATTAAAATTAGGAAAAATTAAGCCTTCAGCGGAAGCGATTGATTTACATATGAATGCTGGAACTCAATTAGTTGATAGGGCGCGTAAGATGTTTAATGAGATTGCAATGAATGATGTGTATTACGCATTTTTAAATCCTGCGCAAGCTGTTTTGATGATGAAAGGTTTTAATCCTACAACACCAAAAGAGACACTTAAGATTTTCAAAGAAGTTTTAGTTGATAAAGATAAAGTTATTTCACAAAAAGAGTTTGATAATTTTGAAGAAGCTGTTAAATTATTTAAATCACTTGAACACGACCAAGAGAAAAAAGTTTCAGGGAAAGATTTAGATAGGATGCTTAATAATGCTGATAAGTTTTTATCAACTATTAAAAAAATGTTTGACCAAATTACTATTGATAAAACAAAAGATTCTTTTAATAATACATACACTGAATTTATTACTCAATTATTACAATTACCAAACTTTGAAAAATTATCTGAAAAAGATTTAGTTAAAAATTTTGAAGCAGAGTATATTACATCTGGAAAATTACCTGATTTTACAAAAGAATCTATTAAATCTATTAAGAAAGCAAAGGTTGATTTTGATAAGGATAAGATTACATCAATTGAAGTTAATAAAGTTTTAAAGGAAATTAGAAATTTATTATCTGAATTAAAGAGTTTACGTGATACTAACATTTTAACTGAAGCAAATTCTAAAAAGCTTGCATTGATTTACGATGGTGCAAAGAGTTGCGACTTATTTATGTATGATAATAAGATTTATTTAATTGATTTTCCTAATGATAAAACTTATGAGTTTAAATCTCAAAAATTCATTGAGTCTAAGACTAAACGTGAAGATTTAGCGGATTCAAGTAAACTTCAAGATATGGAACTTACTGGAATGATTATTGATTGTGTTAAAGATATACTAAAAGCTAAATCTTTAAAGATTTAATCTTTTTATTTTATTTTATTTTCGAAGTACGTTTTGAAACGAATGCTTGCAGTCACTACGTAAACTTTGTTCGGGACATAGTGAACAAGTTCACGAAGTTTTGTCCAGAGCACTCACTTTTTTAGAATCGCGCAAGTATATATCTTAGTCGCGATTCAAAAAGCAAGCACTCTGAACAAAAATCTTCCTAAGTTCATCGTTTTTTGTTTATTCGAACATATTGATTATTATTTTAAAACTAGAAATTTTTATAAATACTAATTCTAATATTTAATTATAATAAATGGCATTTGATAAATTATATAACTATTTTATAAAAAATAAATCTGATAAAACAAATGATTCTAAATTTTGGATAAAAGAAATTATTCATAAAGGAAATAGTGATGATGTTTGGATATGTTTTTTAGGATGGAAAACTTCAATTTCAATTGCTAAGAAATTAAACTTACTTCCAAAGTCGGGAAAAATTATTGTTTATCAAGAACCAAATGCACTTGTAAATAAAAATCCTGATGTTAGTAAAGAGTTATTTTATGAGTTATATAATGATGTTAAACAATATTTAAAAAATACTCAGGTTAATGTTTTATCTTTATCACTTGGAAATATGCATGGTTTTTATATTGCTTCTAGATATGATGTTAAAAAGTTTATTTCAGTTTTACCAGGTCCAGAACTTGGACGTAATATTTGGAAAAGTTGCGCGTCAGAAAAAATAATGATGGAGTCTATACTATTAGATTTTTCTCAAAAAAAATATGACAATGTTTTAAAAAATCTTGAGTGTAGTTATAATTATATGAATTTACCACATAATTCTTATTTTTATATTGCAAAATCTGATGATTATATTCCTAGTGAAGATCAAATTGATTTAATTAATCATATTAAAAAACATCATATGTATAGAAAAATATCATACTTTCATTTAGGACATATTTTTTCTCACCTATATTTTGGGTTATTAAATACTATGAATAAAATTCCTTGGGAGGATAAAAATAATTTAAAATGATTAAAAAAACTATTAAATCATTAAAATTAGGTTTTGAGTTAGGTTTTATTACTTTATTATTAATTGGTCTAATTTATTATTTTAATTTAACTCAATATATAAATATTGAACAAATGAAATATTTTATTGAGATTAGTGGGATGTATGGGATGATAATTTATATTTTAGGATTTTTATTTTTATCTTTAATTGGAATTTCTGTAACTCCTTTAATTATTTTAGGAGGAGTTTTGTTTAGTTATAAAAATGGATTTATTGTATCTTTTATTGCTTTATTTTTAGCATCAGTTATAGCTTTTTATGTGTCGCATTTTGTTAGTAATATTATTCATAAAGGAAAACATAAAACACATGGTCATAAGTTTAAAGTGATTGATAAAATAATTAAAAAACTAGAATCTAAAATTTCACATAATCAATTTAAAACTATATTTTTATCTAAATTTCTTATTCCTAATATTCTAGTTAGTTATGCTTTGGGTACAATGTATAGTGAAATTCGTAAAGTTACATTTATTGTTGCAACGTTTTTAAATAATTTAGTTTATTGTTTTTTATTAATTTTTTTAGGGTCAAAGTTTACTGAAAATCTTTCTTATTTGTTTGTTGCTCTTGCGTTTGTATTTGGTTTTTATATTATTAGATATTATTATAAATCTCATTATACACATACTGCGCCTAGTGTTGATTAATTGATAATTAATACTAATCTTTTTAAAAGATATTTGTGTGAGATAGTTATATGGCTAAACATTATGAACCACTTTGTAACTTTTATCATCATGATGAAAAAAAACATAATTTATTTTCTAATTTTTTAAATTTAGTTTATATATATGTAAGTTATAATTTTATTATGTTAAATGTCTATAAATGTTTTCTCACTGGAAGTACAGGAGGACATGACCCTGATTTATCAATGTATGACCCATGTAATTTA
>JABSQY010000050.1:0-1895 GCA_013215525.1 Nanoarchaeales archaeon
GTAAATTTATAAAAATTTAAAAGGTTTGAATTCTCCATAATAAGTAAATAAAAAAATCAGTTTATATATTTTATTATTTACTCTATTTATTCCAAAAGTATTCCTGGTAAATATTTAGTTTTAATAGTTTTATCAAAAAATAAAATATCATAATCATCTATCAATAAAGGAAACTTATTTTTAATTTCTTCAATAATTAAAAATAATTCATTAATATCTTTTGCTAAAATCTCAAAATCTAAATCCCCTAAAAAACCAACACCAGATACCAAGTACAAAACATTAGGATGTGTTAACAAATATTTTCTAAGAGCTGAAATTTTTTCATCATCATAAGAACTAAAATTAAAATAAACTTTAAAATAATTTAATCCTATTTTAGAATAATCAATAATAGGTTTATAACCTAAAATAATTCCATTATTCTGCATATTTTTCATACGATACATAACAACTTTTGACGACACATCTAATTTCAAAGAAATATTAACTAAACTCATTCTACCATCTTCACATAAACAATCAAGTATTTTTAAATCTAAATTATCATAACTAATTTTACTATCATAATTTTTCTCATCCATAACAATACAGACGCCCTTATCTAATTCATCTAAAAAATTATAATTTAAAATCTCTAATCTTGTAACAATAGATTCTTTTTTATATTTAATATATTTACCATACTTTTTCAATAATGTATCTATAACATCTCTAAAATCCGATAAATCAGAACAAGCAACAGCGCTACCTAAATTATATTTCCCATGTAAAGAAAATGACCAAAAAAAATTAGGATTATCTTTTAAATAAATAATAAGTTCATGTTTTTTACTTTCAGTAATATTTGTTAAACTTAAAAAAATTCTCCCATAAAAAAATTTAAACTTAAAAAAATCAATAATTGGGTAAAAACCATTAATGATATTTTCAGTTTTATACTTATCAATTCTACAAATTACAGATTTTTTAGATAGATTAACAAATTTTGCAATATTTGAATAACTAACACGTCCGTTTTGTGACAAACTATGTAATATTTTATAGTCTATTTTATCCAGTTTTTTAATCATAAGAAACAAAAAGATAATATTATATATAAACTTTATCTTTTTTTGTCTTTTTCTAAAAGTCCATTATATATTCAAATATAACCACTCAAAAGTATGAAAAAATACGACTTAACTAATTCAGCAGAATGTTACAAAGATAAAACACAAGCAGAAGCATACTTAAATCTCTTTAAAAATACAGGTTATAAAGATAAAATGGTCTCAGGAGAATTTGGTTTAATACAAAATAATTTAGAGATAATTTTAAATCATTTTACAAATAAAACACATTATGTAGATTTAGGACCAGGACTTGGGGACAAGTCAGAATTAATATTAAAACATGCAAAACTTCAAGATAGAATAAATTTATACACAGAAATTGACATTCAAGATTTATTTTTAGAAATAACTGGAAAGAAAATTGAAAAATTACAAATCCCAGTCCAAAAAATTAAAAATCTATTTGAAGAGGGATTACAACAATTAAAAGGAAACTTAAATCCTAAATTTATATATCTCGGATGTACACATAGAAATTTTAAATCAGAACAAATAAATAATATGTTATATACAAATATGAATAATAATGATTATGTATATATCTCTTCGGAAGTATTCCCACAAGATATAAATCAAGTTATTAAAAATTATTCAAATGAATATCTTGAACATATTTCAAAACCATTAATTCGAAAATTAAATTTAAAAAAAAGTACAATACAATTTAATGTAGAATTTAATCATCACTCAAGTCAAATTGAAGTAGGTTACATAATAAAAACTCAAACTAATCAATATAATAAAGGAGACTTTTTAGTTTGTCTTATCTCAAAAAAATCA
>JABSQY010000050.1:1903-12013 GCA_013215525.1 Nanoarchaeales archaeon
GCAGATCTAGAAAGTTATGTTGCTGTAGCAAAACAAATTTTTGGTTTCGTAATTGTATCACTTAAATCGGATTCGTTCTCTGGCATATCTCAGCCACTGTACCAGCATCCGATCAACACCAAATGAATTCAAAGAATCAATATGTTCTCATTTTAATGGAATTTATTTCAAAAATGAAACAAATATAGCATTTATTGGAAGTAAAAAGAATAGTATTATAGATAATTAACTTCGACAGGTATAACACCATCATCCAAAATATGATTTAAAACTAAACAAAAGGAGAATAATTAGTATAAATATATCTTTTTGTTTCTATTTTGAAAACACAATTATATATTCAAACATAACCACCATAAGGTATGAAAAAACACTATATCGATAAAACCCAAAACTATTATAAAAGTCAAAAACAAGCACAAGCATATTTAGATATGTTTAAAAGTAAAGAATATTCAAAAAGAATCGTATCAGGAGAATTTAGTTTACTCCAAAATAATTTAAAAATACTTTTAAAATATTTTTCAAACCAAACACACTACATTGATTTAGGACCAGGTAATGCTGATAAATCTGAACTAATATTAAATCGTGCGAAATCTAAAAATAAAATTAAAACCTACACAGCAATTGATATCCAAAAGATATATCTAGAAATTGCAAAAGAAAAAATCGAAAACTTAAAAATTCCTGTTGAAATTTTACTAACAACATTTGAAGATGGATTAAAAGAACTAAAAAAAATACAAAATAATAAATTTATTTATCTTGGAGCAACACATTGTAATTTTAAACCAGAAGAAATAAATCAAACATTAATTAAAAATATGAATAAAGAAGATTTTGTATATATCTCAACTGAATTATTTTCTGAAAATATAACTGATATAATTAAAAATTATAATACTTTAAATAGTGAAACTATGATAAAACCAGTAATTGAAAAATTTAACATAAATGAAAATGATATAGAATTTGTTGTAGAATATAATAATGAATTAAATCAAATTGAACTAGGATATAAATTAAAAACTCAAACACAGCAATTCAACAAAGGAGATTTTTTAATCTGTTTAACTTCAAGAAAGCCAACAGCAACACAATTCAGAGAATCATTAGAATCAGATTTTGAAGGAGAATTTATACAAAATAAATCAAATATAGCATTTATTGGGAAAAAAATAAACAACAATAATAAAATATGTTCGAACAAACAAAAAAGAAATAGCAGAACACATCACGAAGTCAATTTCGCCTCTTTTAAAACTTCGTTTTCAGATTTTGTCAATAGTGGTGATTTTCTTTGGTCAGATTATAGCATTGCTATATCTGTTAACCAAATAAAATTACTGCTAGTGGCACAATATGGAAACTTCACTCAGTGAAGAATAAAAACATTAAAAATAAAATAAAATTTTAATCTACTGTAAAAAGTACAGAGTCATGATCTACATCCCATAACCCAATACGTGCGCCTGCATCTAACCACCCATGTGCATAGTTAAGACTTGCAAAAGCATTAATATAATCATTATTATCTCTAAAATGTTGAGCATCACCAAAATAACTAGTCGCCATTAATAAATAATCTTTAGCCATTTTATCAAAATGAGTTTTATCAGGACAACAAAGTTTTAATTTTTTTAAAGCTCTACCAGTCACATCAAAATACTTATCTAACTTCTCATCCGTAATTATGTTTTGTAATTCTTTTTCCATTTTTTATTTTATTTTATTATTTTATTTTGTTTATAATTATTTATTTACAAATAACTTAACTTCTCTAACTAATAAATCTTTAACTAAATCATAACTCTCAATTTTATTTGAAAAATTATGATTCTCATTACTAATTAAAACTAATCTACAATCCTTAATTAAACTTTCTGCTTTAACAGACTGATTATAATTAACACACTCATCATAAGTTCCGTGAACAATGAAAGTTTTACAACTAATCTTTTTAACTAAACTTTCAAAATCATATTTTAAAGAATCTTCATAAAAACTATAATTTAAACTTCTACCAGCAACATTATCATAATTACTAATAACGCCAGTTTTCTTCCAATATTTAATATCTCTCTGAGAATTCAACTTATCAGTATAACTAAAAACTGGACATTTTAAAATTAATCTAGAAATATCATCTCTTTGTGAAGATACAATATATCCAATTTGTCCTCCAAAACTACAACCAAATAAAATAATATTTTTAAATCCCTTTTTTTTAAACAAATCAATTAAATTATTAACTTGACTTACACATTTAGTAATTGTAATTTCAGAAATATTAGCCTTATAAGAATTATGTCCAAAAAAATCAAACCTAACTGATGAAATCTTTAAACTATCAAAATCTTTTTGTAAATCAATATAAGTCTTCGACTCCTTAGAACTAAAAAACCCATGTAACATAACTACAAGATTTTCTTTATCAAATTCAGATAAATTAAATTCATAATTTAACTTATCTAAACCCATTTTAATTAAAATTATAGTCTTGGAATATTTGCAGTATGCCCACAAGCATTACACTTTAAAATAATCCCATTATCCTCAAAAACCGTATCAGGACTTTGACAATGTGAACATCTAACAAACTGCTCAAAATACTTATTAACAGACTTATTTAACCCTTCAGGTTGAAAACGAGAATGTAAAATTAAATCCCCTCTTGAACCAACTTCTCCACGAACACCTAAATCCTTTAACATAAACTTTGCAAAATGATCTGTATTTCTCTCTAAATGCTTAGCAATTGGAGTGAAATTTGTAATAATAGTTCTAGACTTAATTAACTTACCTTTAACTTTAGGCACTTCAAATCTCTCCTTTTTGTATAAAACTTCAGGTAATTCTGCATACGCATTATCTAATAAAATTTCATATTCTTTAATATCCATAATTAAAACACTATAATTATCTTTATAAACATTCCCAAACTAGACATTCTATGACACAAAGTAAAATCCATTGGATTGCTTTGTTTAGAAATTTGGAATTAAATTTCTGAATTTTGTACACTGTAAAAAATGACAATAGATGAAACTAAATTTAATGACTTCGTCGAATTAAAGGCGTTAGAAGTTGCAATCGCAAACAACGGACAGGCAAACCCTAAAGCAATTTTAGGTAGATGTTTCCCTGTATTCCCAGAAATCAAAAGTGACATTCCAAAATATTCAAAAACAATTGCGCAAATCACAGCAAAAGTTAATGAATTAAGTGAAGAAGAGCAAAAAGAGAAAATTATGGAATTAAATCCTGAATTTTCAACTAAAAAAGAAAAAAAAGTAATTCCTAAATCAGATGGACTTCCAGTAATGGATATCAAAGAAGGAGAATCAGTAATCGTAAGGTTTCCCCCAGCTCCATCAGGACACCTACACCTAGGACATTTATTTGGGATTGTTGCAAACTATGAATTCAAAAAGAAATACAACGGTAAATTCGTTCTACGTTTCGAAGATACAAACCCTGAAAACATTGACATCTCAAACTATGAAAAAATTATTGAAGATGTAAACTGGGTATGTGATAACGGTGTTGATGAAGTTTGTTATCAATCAGATAGATTAGAAATTTATCATAAATACTTAAGAAATTTAGTAGAAATCGGACAAGCATTTGTATGTGAATGTGAATCAGAAGTATTCAAAGCATTTACAGACGCAAGTGAAGAATGCCCACACAGAAACATCGAACACAGCAAAATGATGGAAATGTTTGACAAATTCATGAGTACTGATAAAAATAATCAATACAAACCTGGAACAGTTGTAATTAGAGCAATGGCAGATTTACAAAATAAAAATCCAGCCCTAAGAACATTCCCACTTGCAAGAATCATTGAAGGAAATCATGCAAGAATCGGAAACAAACACAGAGTTTGGCCAAATTATAATATGGCTGTAGCTGTTGATGATAGTTTAATGAAAATGTCTCACGTAATTCGTGGAAAAGATTTAGAAATCGGAGAATTCAGACAAGAAATGTTAATGAAATCTTTAGGACTTCATAAGCCACAATACTTCCATTACGGAAGAATGAAATTTACAGATTTAGAATTATCAAAATCAAAATTAACTCAAAAAATTGAAGATGGAGAATTTGAAGGTTGGGATGACCCAAGAGTTCCATCAATTCTATCACACAGAAAAAGAGGGTACAAAGCGGAAGCATTCAGAAAATCCATATTACAAATGGGAATTTCAAAAAGAGATTCTAAAATTACAAAAGATGAATACTATAAAGGTTTAGACTTTTTTAACAAACAAATTATTGAAAAAGAATCAAATAGATATTTCAGTATCATCAATCCAGCAACAGTTGAAATCGAAAACATAACAGACATTGAATTTGATGAATTCACAATCCAAAAGCACCCAGAGAACCCAGCAAAAGGACTGCGACACATTCAAACAATCGACAAGTATTTAATCGAAAAACAAGACTTTGAAAAATTACAAGTTGGAACAAAAATGAGATTAATGCATTTCGCAAACTTTGAAATTTTATCAAAAGATGATGAAAATAAAACTGTAAAATTAAAATACATTTCACGTGATTACGATAAGTCAATGGGAATCAAAGCAAACATCCACTTTGTATCTGCAAACCCAAATGAAACAGAAGATATCACAATTATTGATAGTGAGAATAATACAATACTTGCAACTTCAGAAAAAATCGAAAAATACCAAATTGGAGATTCAATTCAATTTGAAAGATACGGTTTCTTAAGATTAGATTTAATTGATGAAGACGGTGAAAAGGTTTTTTATTTCACACACAAATAAATATAATTGTGTGAAATAAAAAACCTCAGACAACCATTGGTTGACGTAGGTTCATTTATGATTACATTGTAATCAAAATGATTATTCTACTTTACTCATAAATAGATTTGAATTTCTAATTCAAACTATTTTAATTATTTAATTCTAAAAACAAGATTTATCTTTTTAATTATAATATTTCTAACAATAGCATTATCTACCAAACAGTACAAGCCTTTAGAAACTTTGTGTAAGCGAAGTCTCACAAAGGCTTAGAAATTCTCAACAAGAAATTTCTTGAATATTCCAGAAAACTATAAGAATAAAATAAATAAAATTTATTATATTAATAATTTTCCAACTAATATGATAAAAATTTAGCAAAGTTTTCACATTCTAAAATTGATTTTCTAATTTCTTCCGAATTTGGATTTTCAACACCAGTCAACTTTCTTTGATAAACATCAGTTTTCTTACTAAAAGAATCACGAATCTCCTCAACATTTTTCAAATGAAAATAAACTGTTCCACTCACTGCTTTTGAAAAATAAAATAATTCTAAAGGACGTACAAACAAAGGACTAGAATAAACGGGGACATTTTCATTACCATATCCAACATCAATAATAGATGCAGGTAGAGTATGTATACTTTCTAAATCTGAAGGAATTCTGAAATTATGTCCTAAAACATAACCTCGAACACGTAACTTATTCATACTCTCTAACTCAAATAATTTTGAAACCTCATTAGCATAATCTTCTTTAGAAAGATTAAATATATCTTTATGAACAGTATTAATACCATTATTAGGTAAATGATCAGACATAATCAAATCAGTAGAATAACAACTTTCAAGTAAATTAGGGTTTAACTTAATTTTTAACATACTAGCAGTCGCTAAATCATAAGTGTAATTATTAATTAAAGAATCTCTATTAGTAAAATCTCCATGCATATTGCAATCAGCAGCAGAAGTTAAATGATTAACTAAATGTTTTTCAAGACCATTTGCTGTATATTCTAAAACAAACTTTTTCTCTCTAATTGAATTACTCTCACTATCAGAATCACAATAATAACTACTCCAAGTTAAAGGTGAGACATAATCAAAAGCCTTAGAAAAAACTTCAAAAGAAAAATTAAAAAACTCAGAATGAGCCAATTTACTAATAACTTTTAATTTTATTTTATTTTTTAATTTATTTTTCATTATATACACCTAAAATTAATTTAAATAGTCACCATAATCTCTAATATTCAAAAGAACATCTTTCAAGTCTTTAGTATTAGGAGTTATTTTTTTAGTTAACTCATACTGATACTTCTCTAATTTCTCTTGATATTTTTCTCTCCAATAATCTATATGAGCACCACTAATATGTTTAAAATCACTCTTACTTAAAGATAAAAAATCATCTAAATTACTTTTATCAGTAAATAAAGGAGTAGCATATACAGGAATAACTATATCTGATAAAATATGAACATGATCAAATCCTCCTGAATTATCATAAGTTTTAATAAATTTAGAATTAGGAACTTTATACTCTGAATCAATATCAGTTTTAACTTTAAAATCTTGTCCAAAAACTCTACCAATAGCAAATAATTTTTCTAATATCATATTTTTTTTAGAAAATTCAATTAATTCCTCATACTTTGAATCTTTTGAAAAAGTGTCTATAACACCCTCATAAGATTGTTGAATTAAATCTTGATCTAATTTAATATTTACTAAACTTGCCGTAATTAAATCATAACCAAACGCTAAAACTGAATATTCTTCCAACTGTCTAAAACCATCTTCTAAATTTCTAAAACCATAAGATGTAAATTTTCTTTAATATTCTCTCCACTCATAGATTTAAATGCTCCAGTTAAATGTTCTTTAATATGTCTAGCTGCTAAACCTTTAGCAGTACAAAGTCTTAAACCTTTCATACCACCATCACCACGAGCAGTTCCAGAATAACCATCCCAAGTTAATTTATCAGACAATTCAACCATTATAAAATATAAAAATAGAATAATATATATAAATGTTACTGACAGTTACAACATTCGACTTGACTAGAATATTTCAAAAAACTATAAAATACAATTAAACAAGGATAGAAGAATAAAACAAAAACGATGAACTTAGGAGGATTTTTTATTATAGTGCTGATTTTTTGAATCGGATTATAGTATAAATATATCCGATTTTAAAAAATTAGTGCTAGAATGAAAAAGCATCCGTTTCAAAACGTACTTCGAAAGCAAAATAAAAGTAAAAAAGAAATTTATTTCTTTTTATTATCCTTAGAAGAAGTAATATCCTGTTTAAGAATCTCTAGTTCGTCTTCCTCATCTTCGTCTACAAACAACCACTTAATAGCTTTCTTAAACCTAGAAGGTTTTTCTTCTTTCCCTTCAAACTCAACTTCCTCAATTAAAGTTTTTTGATTAGAACTTAATAATTTTTCATCTTCTTCTAAAATTTCTTCAGACTTTGTACTCTTAGATACTTTTTTAGTCGTCTTTGGAGCCTTAATCTCAACTTTTCCTAGTCCCTTAGCCATATTGTCGAAAACCTTTGCAATCTCCTCTGTAAACTCCAAACGAAGTTCTGCAATATCAAGTGTAAGTTTTCCATTAATTAACTCTTGAAAATCAGCTAATTTATTATTAACTAAATTAATACTATCCTTATTTGAATTTTCATTTAACTCATCAGCACCAAAATCTTTACGTAGCTCGCACAATTCAGACTTCATCTCCCGAACATCAGAAGTATTCTGTTCAACTACTTTTGATAAAGTAGAAACTAACTTTTTAACACTATTTAATTCAACATCTAAAGTTTTAACATTATCTGATAAATTATTATCAGAATCAGAAATACTTTTACCAGAAGTAGAATCCCGTACACTTTGAGCAACTTGCATCTGTAACTTTGCAATATCATCTCCTAATCCAGACATATCATCTCTAACCTTTGAAAAAGCAGATTTTAATTTTCTCTCATCCATTATAGATTAAATATAGATTTTAACTTTTATAAATATTATGTGTTTTATCACTAAACAATAAGAAATCATACTATAAAAATAAAAACGTATTAACTAATATTTATAAAAAACAAACAACCTTAAATAATATGACAAAAACAATTGATGAAAAAATTGAACTAATTAACCAAGTTGGTGAAGAAGTAATTAATGATGAAGACTTAAGAAAACTTCTAGAAAATAAAAAAGAACAAATTATAGCTTATGATGGTTTTGAGCCTTCCGGCCAAATTCATATTGCGCAAGGATTACTAAAAGCAATTAATGTAAACAAATTAACAAGTTGCGGAATTAAATATAAAATGTTTGTAGCAGATTACTTTGCAATGCTAAACAATAAGTATGGTGGAGACTTAGAAAAAATCCAAACCGCAGGAAAATATTTTATTGAAGTTTGGAAATCATCAGGAATGAATTTAGAAAATGTAGAATTTGTATGGGCAAAAGAATTTTACGATTCTCACCCAGAATATTGGGAAACAGTATTAAAATTATCAATGAACGCGACAGTTAGTAGAGTATTAAAATGTGGACAAGTAATGGGAAGAGAAGACAACACATCAAACCCAGCATCACAAATTATGTATCCAATCATGCAAGCAGCAGACATTATCCACTTAGGAGCAGACATTGCGCAACTTGGGATGGATCAAAGAAAAGTAAATATGTTAGCTAGAGACATTTTTCCAAAAATTAAAAAAAGAAAACCAGTATGTGTTCATCACCACATGTTAATGGGACTACAATATAAAGTAGATGATAACATGTCAGAGATAGATAGAAAAATTGCAATGAAAATGAGTAAATCAAAACCAGAAACAGCTATTTTTATGACAGATTCAGCAAAAGATGTTAGCAAAAAATTCAATAAAGCTACATCTGTTGATGGAGTTTCAATTGATAATCCAATCTTAGAATATTTTAAATATATTATCTTTGAGAAATACGACACAGTAACATTTGAAAGACCAGAACAATACGGTGGATTATACAAAGTAGATTCATACGAGCAATTAGTAAAAGAATTTGAAGATAGTACAATTAAATCTGGAGATTTAAAACAAATGGCTGCAAAATACATTAACGAATTACTAGAACCTACAAGATTACATTTTAAAGAAAATGAAAATGCTAAACAATTACTTGAAAAAGTTAAATCATATAATGTTACAAGATAATTTTAATTTTTTAAAAAAATAAAAAAAATTAAATTTAAATTTTAAACATAAAATTTTTCAAAGTTAAATTTTTATCAATTTCTTTTTCAACATCACTTAAAACTCGACCATCACTTAATTTTTTTAAATGTACTATCGTTCCATCAAAATTAAATTCCACATTAATATTATATAAAAATTCATAAGCCCCACACAAAAAAAAACAAATATTTCTTTTTAGTGAAAATAAATCTTCTTTAGAATAAAACATAGAAAAATTTTCATCAAAATCACAACTCATCTTAAAAAGACCTTTTTTTAAATCTATAATAACAAATCTCCCTAAACCTGCTGAACCAAAAGTCATTAAAAGTTTTGACATAATAATAGATTTAGAAATTGGGGCTCCAATCAAATTTAATTTAACTAATATTCCTCCTTCCATTTTCGCTAAAGTATCTCTAAAATCACAATCATCCGTAAGTAATGATAATAAATAATCAATTCCAAAAAACCAAGGCATACTCACAGCATAAATTCTACCCATACTAAATGTTCCATCAGAATTTGGACCTATATTTTTTGAAAATATAAAAGATTTTAACCAACTAGAAACTGAAAACTCTTGTTTAATTGAAAAATATTTTTTATCAGTTTCAAAATTATATTTATTTTCAGTAATAAAACATTCAAAAACTAATTTAGGTCCAATAGATTTAATCTTAGAAATAACTTTATTTTTATACAAATTACTTAAAAAATTTTCAATAAACCCAGCTAAAATTTCTTCAACATAAAAATCTAAATCTTTAGAAAAAAATTTATTAAATAAATTTTTTAAATGTGATCTAGAAATAATAAATACAACTTTACTATTATTCATTGTTATAAGTTCAACTTTACCAAATCCTAAAGAATTAATAATTTATAAAAAATCATTAATAATTAAAGTATAATTTACAATTTTATAATTTTTTAATAATAAATCATATATTAATTTAGAATCAATTTCTGAAAACTTTTTAAAATTTTTAACTAATAAATCTGAAGATTTATTTCTTGAATTATGATAAATACCATATAAAAAATAATTAATTGGAGAAAAAAAAACTCTAAATG
>JABSQY010000051.1 GCA_013215525.1 Nanoarchaeales archaeon
TAAAAAACCATTTAAAATTACTCTTTTAGAAATTTTTTTAAAATTAACCAAATCAGAATCAGCAGATTTTGAATTAGAAATCATTAAATCTACTTTTTTATAATTTATAAATTCAAGGGTATTTAATAAAGGATATTTTGAAATTAATGTCCTATAAGAACAAATTAATTTGAATTCTTTTTTAATAAAAAATAAAGAAAATTTAGAAATAATATTTGTATGTAATAAAAAACTATGTACAATGTCAGGTTTGAACAACTTTATATGTGAAATGAAAATGGAGATATTATTAGTAAATAAAGTTGTTTTTTTAAAAACTATAACATCACTACCTAAAGCAACAAAGTTTTCAAAATAAATGCCATTTTTTAAAGCAACAAGTTTAATTTCTAAATTAGTTTTAACAGATAAACCTTTAACTAAATTAAATAATTGTTTCTCCGCACCACCTGAATCAAGACCAGTAATAAAAAATAAAATTTTAATCTTTTTTTGATTCATTTAAGGACCTCATCAAATACTTTTTCGTATTTTTCAACAACAACACGCCAATCAAAATCCTTCTCAAGTGTATCTTTCGCACAGATAGAATATTTTCCCATCAAAGAAGAATCCAAAACTAATTCTTTCAAACCAGAAGATAAAGATTCAACAGAATTATCAGTAAGTAAAACTCCATTAACACCATCAGAAACAACCTCGTTAGCTCCCTCATTAGGACTTGCAACAATAGCACAAGAACAATACATCGCCTGCAATAAAGAATTACTCAAACCACCACCAGCATAAGCTGAATGTACATAAATATCTGTTTGTTTTAAAACATCAATAGCATCTGAAAATTTCAAATTACCAAGCATGAAAATACTTTTATTTAACTCATCACCACACAAATCAGACAATCTATCAAAATCCTCCCCATCACCAACAATCACAAAAACACAATTTTTTCGAATTTTAGCAGATAAAGATAAAAAAGCCTTAATAGAATTTTCAACACCTTTCCATTTATACAAACGCCCTACAAAACTAATAATAGTTTTTCCAGAATAATCTAATTTATAATTAATATTATTTGAATAAATATCAAAATCAACACCACGCCTAATAATTGGACTATCTCGTGTATCAAATTTTTGAACAAAATTCCAAACAGCATTAGAAATTGAAATATTTTTATCTGAAAATTTGAAAATCATTCTTCCAAAAATATTATCATAAACTTTCGAAATAAAATTAGTAAAAGAAGATTCAACTTTCACATAAGAACTTCCATGTTCAACATGAATTAATTTTTCACGATTCCACAATTTAAACTTAGCAAAAACTAATCCTAAAAAAGAATTAGTAAAAAACCTAGTCCTAGTCATAACTAAATCAAAATTATCTCCATACAAACTAAAAAATAATTTCCAAAATT
Source organism: Nanoarchaeales archaeon (assembly GCA_013215525.1). Lineage (GTDB taxonomy): Archaea > Nanobdellota > Nanobdellia > Woesearchaeales > UBA583 > UBA583. The sequence continues at coordinate 1,421 of JABSQY010000051.1, forward strand.
TCAAACTCCAAAACTTTGGTACAGGAAAATTCGACACAGCCTCAAAAGCAGGATATCTAATAATTTTAACATTAGAATGAATTATTTCAGTTTCAGAAGATAAAGGAATATTTGGAACAAAAATTGTAATGTCATATTTTTTATTTTTAGACAAATACTTCGTAAACTCATCAATATGAGTTTCAAGTCCACCAATATGAGGTAAAAAATAACCTGGAAAAATAATTAATTTTATTTTTTTATTTACCATTATACACCACCATTGTATCAACAATCATAGTATCCAGCCCCTCAACAGCACGCCAACCAAGCTTATCCAAAGCAAGTGAAGAATCAGCCAAAGAAACACCCATATCTCCCTTACGAGCAGACACAGTTTCAAAAGCAAATTTTCCATTCAAACGAACAAAAGAGTCAACAAGTTCACGAACAGTTGTACCCTTTTCAGTTCCCAAATTAAATTCAAAACTATTAACAGACTCAACAGCCAACACATGAGCAGAAACCAAATCCTTTAAATGAATATAATCCCTAATACAAGTACCATCCCTAGTTTCATACTTATCTCCATAAATCTCAAGCTTTGAACGTTTACCAACAATCACCTCAGAAATAATCGGGAAAATATTTTGAGCATCAGGATCAATATAATTTAACCCAACATCCCCTGCCACATTAAAATATCTAAAAATAGTATAATTTAAGTTTTTAGTCCGATTATAATCTCGAATCATATTTTCACAAATAATTTTAGTTGAACCATACACATTAGGAGCAGACAAAGGATCACTTTCCACATAAACTCCACTCGCTTTCTCAGCATAAACGCATGCAGTAGATGAAAATATAATTTGTTTCACATCATGTTCATCCATAACAGCAAGTAAATTAGCAGTCCCACACACATTATTTTCAAAATATTTTTGTGGAAATTTTTCACTCTCACCAACAGCTTTAAGCGCTGCAAAATGAATGACGCAATCAAAATCATGATTTGAAAATAATTGATTTAAATCTTCTTTATGACGTAAATCTCCTTGAACAAATACAGCGCGAGAATCTACAAGATCAACTCTACCCTTATCTAAATTATCAAAAACAATAATATTTTTATAACCTCGTTCAAATAAAACTTTAACACATGCTGAACCAATATAACCTGCTCCACCAACAACTAAAATTTTTTTATATTCAGTAATTTTATTACTCATTTTTTATTTTTACCAATAATTTCCTTTTTTGAAGAATGTTTTAAATAAGCAATCTGTCTTGTTAAAGCAGTAATTTCCCCACGTTGAATCTCAGTTTGTTTATACATTTGAAAAATTAAAACATAAGCTAAAAAAATTCCACCTAAAATTAAAAATTTTTCTAAATCATAAACTCCAAACAATTCAGCAACTTCTTCAAAAAATTTTGGAAACACAGCCACAAGAAAAACAACTAAATAAATTAAAATATAAAATATTTCAGACAATAAAGAAATTCTCTTACTTTTACTTGTTGAATAAATAATATATCCAATCATAACTACAGATAAAATTGCAAAAATTATTGTTAAACTGTCCATTTTTAATTAATTTGTTTTAAATATCATCTTAACTAAAATCTTAATTGCATTTGAAATTTTTTGACCTTTAGCTATAGAGTATTCAGTATAATCAATTATCACAGGAACTTCTTTATAAGGTATTTTATTCACTACAACCTCATTCAAAATCTCACTCGCATGTTCAAATCTATCTAAACTAATATTAATTTTACGTGCTGCAGTTTTATTCATTACTCTGTAACCATTGTGAGTATCCGTAAACCAATTTCTAGACAAGTAATAAGTTACAAATAAAGCTCCCTTTAATAAAATCTTTTTTTTAAAAGGAATATTCTTTTTAGACTCAGGATTAATAAAACGTGACCCAATCGCAATATCACAAGTACCAATTTCAAGTTCAGTAATAAAATGATGTAAATCAGATAATCTATGTTGTCCATCAGAATCAAAAGTTACAATGTATTTACAATCATCACAATCCAAAGCAAAGTCAATCCCAGTTTTTAAGGCGGCACCCTGTCCACGATTAATAACGTGTTCAAGTAAAACTAAGTTATTAATTTTAGTATTTAATGATGTAATATTTAAAGCAGAACTATCAGTTGAACCATCATCAATAACAATCAAATTAGAAAAACCATTTTCGTGTAAATTATCCAAAACTTTAATTAATTCCATACCCTCATTATACGCAGGAATTACAAAATAAATTTCATTTTTTAAGTTTTGATTTATATTCATATAAATATATAAAATAATTTATTTTATATATTTATGCCACCATCCACTGTGATGGTACGCAAATCAAATTAATTTACATAGTAAATAAAATGAAAGAATAATAGTTAAAAATTTATAAAAGTTTATTGTTTTAAAATAAAAATAGATAAATATATTAGTAAAAAAATAGAAAAATAAGATAAAAAATAAAAAGAAAAATTATTTTCTTTTATCTAAGAAATCAAAGTTTACTTTGTTTCTTTGATTTGAAGTAGTTGAAGTTCTTTGTTCAACTTTCCTGCTAGGGTCATGACTAAATCCATGTGAAGTTTTACCTTTTGATTTTTTAGCAGAAGCAGATGGTCTAACCTCAACAAAACTGAACACAGCAATAATTAACAAAATCGCACCAACAACAGCAGCAACCATCCAATAAGTATCATTATTTCCATCCTCTGTAACTTCCCCTGAAATCTCTCCTTCAACTACTTTACCTGAAATTGAATCAACACCTAAATTTAAATCAGTTTGTTTATCAAGTTCAATTTTTTCTAATCTTGCTTTTTCAGCAGCAGCAACTCTTGCCTGCTCAGCTTTTTGATCAGCAATTTTTTGTTCAGCAACTCTTAACTCTTCAGCTTGTTCAGCAGCAGCATTTTCAGCAGCAACACGTCTTTCTTCTTCAGCAGCATCAGCAGCCTTTTTATCATCAATAATTTTTTGTTCCTCAGTAGATAATTGAACATAATCAAATCCAGATGTACTTGTATAATCTTCTGAAAAAATTGCTCTTGAACTCCCATCAAAGTAAGTTCCAAACTCAATTGTATCAAGTTCAGCATCACACTCTAAAATAACGCTTACATCAAAATTCCCATCATGCATTAAATCTGAAATTCTTGAACTATCATCTAATTCAACATCTAAAACTTTTTGATTATCAACATTTAACTCGCACTCAATTTCTTCATCTTCTTCAAATTCATGAATAATTCTAAAGTTCCAATCATAAGCTCCACCGGACACTTCATACTCAAACTCATCTTCATTCTTAAACTCTAAAGTTTCAATTTTTTCCCCATCTTCATTGTAAAATCTTACAATAATTTCATCAAACTTATCATCACAATCAAAAGAAATCTCTTCTTTAATATCAACTGCAACTTTTAAATCTGAACTTGAAGAATCTTCATCAAAATTATATGTGGCGTAATCATCACCATCAATTTCTAAATCACAACTAATCTTATCATTTCCAAAATCATGTTCAATATCAATAATTACTTCTGTTGAATCCATATCTTCTTTATCTTTATCATATGAGATTCTATCATCCTCTAAATATGTTTCTTCAAACTCTTCATCACCATCATCATCAAACACAGTTAACTTAATCTCATCCATCTCTTCATCACAAGTAAACTTAATAATTGTTTCAAAATTCTTTTCAATAGTTAAAACATCTGAACTATCATCTGAATCAAATTTAAAATCATAATCAGTCCCATCAATTTCTAAATCACACCTAATTTCATCATTTCCAAAATCATGTTCAATCTCAATTGAAAAACTATCTTCATCTTCATCATATTTAAAATCATCTAAATCAACTTTAACTTTATCTTCACGAGAATAATCTTCATCAAAAATTTTCTTACCAGTTTGGTCGAAAATTTGTAAAGTAATATCATCAATATTTTCATCACAATCAATATCAATAGAATCTGTGAATGATTTTTCAAACTCTAACTTATCACCACTATCATCTTCATCAAATCTAAAAGTTTTAGTATTATCATCATAATTAATGTCACACTCTATTTGTTCATCATCATCAAAATCATGTTCAACTTCAAACTTAAATTCATACTCCTCAGCCTCAGAGAATGCAATCGGCATACTAAATGTTACAATAAATAACATTAAAATTACTCGTAAAATATTTTTCATAATTGATAAGAGATTTTATAATTTAAAAAGGTTACGTGTATTATTACCAAAATCATCACAAAATACGGTCTCTGGGTTTAAAATATCTCAAAAATAACAATATATAAGATAACTACTTAAACAATTAAAATCAAGTTTCATTATGAAGTTTACAATATATCGAAACCTATTTGCGGAACAAACAACATTTCAACACGGCCTCTCACAAAACCCAATCAGAACATATACAAGTAATGAACATAAATGAGATGTTTGTTTAACAAATCAAACAAACCGAACACCAATACTACAATCGCCAACAAAAATATTAAATTTTTTAAACTTAAATAATGAATTCAAAAAAGAACCAGAAATAATTGTAAATAAAGATGGAAAACCAATCGATAGAACACTAGCACATTTAGTTGGAGATGCAGAAATAGATGGATTCTCAATGACTCACCTAAACACGCATCTATTTGCAACAACAATAATTCATAATCAAAGATATATAATCTTTTAAAAAAAGAAAAACCACAACCCATTCATAGCAGATGGACATGTAAACTATAAAGAGTATGATTCAAAAAAAAATCTTGAAGATAATTTATTATCAAATATGTATAAAGAAGTAAGAGAAGAAATTGGTTTAGAAATAGAACAAGGATCAATAAAACCAATATTTGATAGATTCGTAAACAATAGAAAACAAACAAAATCTGACTCAGAACACCAATATTGTTTTATGATGGAATTACCTCAAGACCAACTAAAATTAATAGTTCCAGAAAAAAGTGAAGGATTAAAAGACCCAGTACTTGTAAAATGCACAGATTTAGTTAAATTAATTAATAATCAAATGATTACTGGAATTCAAATAAGTCAAAATTCAAAATTAGATGGACAAAAAGTTGAAATTAATTATAATAAATTCCACTCGCACAGTAAAATTGGAAATTACATGAATCAACTAATATTTAATTTAAACGTAAGATAAAAACATTAATCTAAATCGGAAGAGAAAAACAAAAAGGTCTGAACTTAGGAGGATTTTTTATCAAGGTGCTGTTTTTTCTGGTTGACGTAGAATCTATATCTCGTCGACCCAAGAAAAAATAGTGCATTGATGAAAAAGCATCCGTTTCAAAACATGTTCGAAAGCATAATAAAAATAATTTTTCCGAAAGAAAAAAACTAACTAAAAAAGTTGTTTAACAATATTTGTCGCATACTGCCCAGCACCTAAATCAAACTCAACAAACACATTAACATACTCCCACATAAAATTAAATCAAAATAAGTAACTATTAATTAGTTATTACTTAATAGTGATAATTAATTAAATATATAAACTAAAAATGATTATAAATATATAAGATGACACTTGAATCAATAATTTTTACACCAAAAGAAGAAAAAATATTAAGAAAACACAGAGACACAGATAATTTTATTGAGAAGTGTATTCAAACTATTTACAAATCAGCAAATATCTACAATACCACAATAGATAAAACAAAAAAAGCAGTTTTAAGTTTCCCACAATTCACAGGATTAAATCATCAAAGAGTATTAAGACAAAAAACAAGATTAAGTAAATTAATAGATATAAATAAAGCTGAAACTATAACTCACATTTTAAATAAACCAGGAATCGCAGGATGTTCATATAAAAGAGATTTAGCAATTTTTGATATTGTTAGAACTTTAGAAGATGAAGGTTTAGAAGTTACACAAAAACAAGTGTTAAATAATTTCACAAAAAGTCCATATGTACCAAATACAAAAAAATTAAGAATTACAAAAGCAAAAAGATTAAATCAATTAGAAGAAATGCCACCAATGTATCACGCACTCAAGAAAACTTCTCAGATAAATAAACTTAAAAATATATAAAATCTAAATTGTTACTAGAAAAGTTGTTTCACAATATTTGTCGCATACTGCCCAGCACCAAGTTCAAAATCAACACATACCTTTTTCATCCCTCCATTCAATTCATCATCTTCAACTTCATTAATTTTCAAATTATTTGGTCTATTAATAATCTCACGATACACTGTAGACTTTGGACGTAACTCAGGCCAAGACTTTAACTGAAACATATCACGTGTCACTTCATCTTGTTTTAAAATTGAATCAACAATCTCCATAACAGGCGCTGGCACCTTCTCGAAATCCGTAAAATGATTAATTAACTCTAACTTATCATAATCTGCAAGAATACCTTGAACCATAAGTTCCTTAATAGTATTATTAAAAATATGAGATTGGTACGCATTAATATATAATGTTCTTAACTTTTTCATAAGTGTACGAAACGCGCCAGGAAAATCATTTTTAGCCTTTTTCAAATGAGCTAAAATATTTTTATAATCTCGAAAATTATCTGGACAAATCTCAATCAAAGTATCAATCATATCCTCGTCTTGCGTTTTTATCAAAAACCATTCTTTTTCAACACGTTCAATAAAAATTTTTAATTCTTCCATTGGACTTGGAGGCATAGAAGTTAAAATCTCTTTAACAGCAAGCTCAGGTTTATTTTGTAAAATATATTTTCCTATTTTATGAGAATTATTAGCAAAACCAAATCGTTGTGAATCAAAATAATTTAAAGCTCCATTTTTTTCCATAACTTCTAACTTATTAGGACACTCTTCAATTTGTTCTTGAGTTAAACCTCGAACTGTAATTCTAAACTTATTTCCTAAATTATCTCCTAAATTAATACGACCTGGAAACTTTCCAATAAATTCAACATCAATATCTTTAATCTCATTATTAATATGATCAATATTTTTTTGTAAGTTTTCTTCATTAATACCAATAATTGAAATTACTTGTGTCGTAATTCCGTGTTTATCTTTAGTTCCTGCAAAATGTACAAGTCTTTTAGAAGTATTAAAAGCGCTTGCAACAATGTCAATAGCACGTAATTGATTGTACTGTGTTTTCTTTAAAATAAAATAAAAATAATCTTTCCCTTCATCCTTTTTTTCAAACTTTTTTATATCATAAAGTTCATCAACTAAAAAATCTTCTGCAATTTGTTTTAAAATCATACTTAAAACTAGTTTATTCTAATTTATAAAATTAAGTAAATAAACTTGTTTTAAGTTCCAACAACCATTGGTTGGTGTGAAATTCAATTTCTAAATCCATTGGATTTAAAATGATTAAATTAATTCGTTATAATTTATAAAAATAACGAATTAATTTAATTATGTCCAGTTGACAATTGGTCAACGTGAACATCAATTATATGTACATTGTACATAAATTGAATAAAACAAGTTTATTCTAATTTATAAGATTAAGTAAACAAACTAATTTTAAGTTCCAACAACCATTGTGTTGGTGTGAAATTCAATTTGTAAATCTATTGGATTTAAAATGATTAAATTAATTCGTTATAATTTATAAAAATAACGAATTAAAAAATATAATAATTAATTTTAGTTCATATAAGGTGCCATCTCCCTAAGTCCAAGTAATGCTTGTTTCTCCATATTTGGCGCTTTTGTATATGCACTTCCAACAACTAAAATTGAATTTCTACAATCGCGGACTGCAGAAGCAATATCATAAACTTGTTTTTGTCCCTCATTAACTAAACCATTCAATTGAACTCCTGGTGTTATAAATCGTAATTTATTTCCAAATTTTTTCTCTAAACCACCAGCAAATTTAGCAGGACACACAATCCCATCTAAACCATCTTCAATTGCTATTTTAGCTTTATTTAACATCGCAGCTTCATATCCCCTTGGATTTCCCAATCTTAAAACATCAGCAGTATTTAAACTTGTAAGTTCAGTTACACCAATAACTAGAGGTTTTTCAATTCCTAAAATTTTAGATTTTTCAAAAGCACCTTCAAGAGCTGCTTCATTCATAGCTTTACTTCCAACATGAATATTAAACATGTTAACTCCTGTAACTGTTGCAGCCATTGCATATCTTCTAATTTGATCTGGAGTGTCATGACCTTTTAAATCTAAAAATGAAGAGCCACCAACTTCTGCGATTTCAGAAATAATATTTCTTCCTTCCAGTCCTGCAATTAAATGTAAAGATTTTCCAATCTTAAAAGACTTAGCAAAAGGACTCAATATTTTAGCCCATTCTAAAGCTTGATCTACACTTTCAGTGTCCAATGCAACACATACTCTTTCTCTTGCTTTTTGTTCTTGTTCTGTTAAAAATACCATCTTAATTTAATTAATAAATTTAAAGTTTATAAAACTTACTAAATTCACTACTCTCAAATAATCAAACACTAAACTTACAGACATACTAAAAGTTCCTTTGGAACTTTCTCACATAAAAATCACTCAGTGACACAAAAATAATATTAATTTTGAATAATATTATAACTTATGACTTTCAAAGACATAACTTTTGATGAACTTAAACTTGAATTTTTTAAAATGAAAGAAGAGATAAAATCTCTTAAAGCTGAAAATAAAGAATTAAAAGCAAGATTAAAAATTTATGAAAACTCAAATACTCCTTCTTCTAAAAAACGAAATAAAAAACAAACTAATGAACCAAAAAAATCTAGTGGAAGAGAAGTAGGACATATTGGTTCAGGAAAAGTATATTTAAAACCAACTCACACTCAAAACTTTTCAAGTTCCTGCTGTCCAAATTGTTTTTGTTCACAAATTAAAAAAATTGATGAAACAATAATTATTAATGAAGAGATAAGTTCTCCAAAACCAGTAAAAGTAATCAAAAACATCATATATAACTTTAAATGTAATAATTGTGAAAGAAAATTTGAATCAAAAAATGATGTTTTAAAAAAATCAAGATTTGGAATAAATGTGATAAGTGAAATTTTAATTTCAAAGTTTGAAGAAAGATTACCTTTAGTTAAAATTAAAAATAAATTAATTAGACAATATAACTTAAAAATCTCAACTTCAGGAATAAATGGAATAATTTGTAGGGTTTCAAACCATTTAAATAATGTTTATTTAAAACTATTAAATAAAATTAATGAAATGAGATTTGTATATGCGGATGAAACTTCATGGAGAGTTTCAGGAAAAAATTATTGGCTTTGGTCATTTTCAAATAAATTAATTAGTGTTTTTATGTTAAGAAAAAGTAGGGGTAGAAAACCAGTTAAAGAAATTTTAAATAATTATAATGGAGTTATAATTAGTGATGGTTGGAAAGTTTATGAAAAATTTTGTAAATCTCAACAAAGGTGTTGGGCACATTTAATTAGGGAAGTTAAAGAATTGAATTATTTTGTAGAAGGTAGAAATTTAATTACTAATTTAGATAATCTTTTTTATTTAGCAAAAAAAGCATCTAAATTAAATAATTATAATGAAAGAAAGGAAAAATATGATTTTTTACTTTGTGAAATGAAAACTTTAATTGGTTTTTGTATGTCTAATAAAAAATTAAGAAAAATTGGAAAAACTATTAATAATGGTTTAAATAGTTGGTTTACAGCAGTTTTGGAAAATGATATAGAATTTACTAATAATCGTGATGAAAGAGAAATTAGGAAATCAGTTGTTATTAGAAAAATTATTGGTGGGTTTCATTCAGAAAAAGGAACTAAAAGTTTTGATATTATTATGACTTTATTTGCAACTTTTAAAAAACAAAATAAAAATTTGTTTTATAGTTTAAAGAAACTTTTAACTAAAGAACAATTTAGAATTGGTCTTTAGTGAAATCGCACTAAACACTTACGGAAAAAACAAAATAATATAAATAATAAAAATTAAAATAAATTATGTTAAAAAAAATATTAAATAATTATAAACAAATTAAAACTTATTTTAAAAATAAAGAAGTTGAAAAAAAATATCTAACACATAAACAAAATTTAATTAATATTATTCAAAACCAAAAATCTAGTCCATACTTATTAGAAAGTATAGAAAATACACAAGAAAGTTTAAAGG